>CAXNFZ010000268.1:0-4063 GCA_964201495.1 Chloroflexota bacterium
CGCGCTCCTGCCGGCCGCCCCGAATGCGGTCACGGTCGGCTACACGACGACGGCCGTCGGCGCCGCAGTGCAGGTGGTCGTCTCCTCGACGACGAACCCGACTTTCCAGGCGTGCCCGGCCGGCGTGTGCCCGGTCGACGTCGGCGACAACGTCATCAAGGTCTCGGTGACGGCGACCGACACGGTGAACTTGCGCGAGTACGTGATTCGCGCGCTGCGCCCGACGCCGTCCAGCGACGCGGCGCTCAGCGGCCTGTCGCTCGATCCGCTCGGAGTGCTGAACCCGGCGTTCGTTTCGACCACGACGAGCTATACCGCCGCGGTGCCGAGCAGCGCCGACGTGGTGACGGTCACGGCGACGACGAACGACGTCGCTGCTGTGGCGGCCTATGCCGCCGCCCCCGGCGCGTGCACGGCGAACGTGTGCGCGCTGAACGTCGGCGTGAACACGATTACGGTGACGGTGACGGCCGGAGACGGGACGACGAAAGAGTATGTGATCGAAATCACGCGCGAGGCGCCGGCGATTTCGAATGACGCTTCGCTGGCGAATTTGACCGTGTCGCCGGCGACGCTGAACCCGGCGTTCGTCTCGTCGACGACCCACTACACCGCCGTCGTGCCGAACGCCGTCGACGTGGTGACGCCGTCGGCGGCGCTGAACGACGCCGACGCCATGGTGACGTACGTCGCCGCCCCCGGGGTTTGCGCGAGCCCGGCGCGACGCGGTGCGACGCCGCCGGCCGGCGTGCCGTGCACGCTCGAGGTCGGCGCGAACACCATCACTGCGACGGTGACGGCCGAAGATGGGACGACGAAGCGCGATTACGTCGTGGATATCATGCGCGAAGCGGGCGCGCTGTCCATCGGCAACGTGTGGCCGAAGACGGGCGAACCCGCCGGCGGCATGCCGGTGGCGATCTTCGGCGCCGGCTTCACAGGCGCGTTAAACGTGACCGTCGACGGCGTTTCAGCGTCGTTTACCGTGGTGAACGACGGCCGCATCGACCTCGTCATGCCGCCCGGAGTGGACGGCGCGTATGCAGACTTTGCCGTCACCACGCCGCAGGGCAGCGCGCAGGCGAACGATGCGTTCCAGTACGTGGCGCCGCTGGTCGCCGTCTTCGACGGTGAGCAGGGTGCGGTTTTCACCACCACCGACGGCGTGGTCGTCAACGTGCCGCCGCAGGGTGTGAGCGGTTCGTTCATCATCACGCTGACGCCGGTGCCGCCGCAGAGCGGTTTGCCCGGCGATGTGCTGATGCATTCGTTCCGGCTGGACGCGCTGCTGAACGGCGTGCCGATCGCGGTGCTGTCGCAGCCGGTCACGATTCAGCTGCCGGTGGACGTGAGCATCGTGCCGTCTGGCGAGCGGCCGTGGCTGTACACATGGACTGCCGACGGCGGTCTGCCGTCTGCCGTGCAGACGACTGACGATGATCGATCGTCTGTCAGCGGTCGCTGGGCGCTGGTCCCCGGCCAGTCTTATGACGCCGTCGCGCAGGAGGTGACGGTGGCGTTGAAGCCAATGAAGCTGTACGCGCTGAGCACTGTGCTGATCCGCGATTACTGGTTCTCGCTGGTGCCGGTGCTTCAATAGTAGATAGTAGATAGTAGATAGTGGATAGTGGGTAGTGATAGTTGAGGAAAGTGTTCAACCCGCAACTGAAGCACTCTCCCATCTACTATCTACTATCTACTATCACTATCTACTCTCTGCGCGCCTTCGGCAGCCCCATGGCGATCACGAAGCCGGCGAGGGCTGAAGCGGTGGCGAGGCCAAAGACGGCTGGGTAGGCGGCGTTGTTGCCGCCGGAGCGCTGAAGAAAGTCGATCAGCAGGCCGCCGATCAGCGGCATGAGTGCGGCGGTGCCGCCGATAGAGCTGACCGAGCCGATGTACATCGGCCGGTCGGCCTCGGCGGCGATGTCCTGCGTATAGCTGAAGAAGCCGAGCTGCCCGGAGCGGTTGACTGCGCCGTTGAGGCTCATGATCAGCACGAGAAGCGCATACGCGATTTGTCCGGACAGCCCGCTGAGCGCGACGAGCAGCGCCAGCAGCGGCGCGGCGAGCTGCATGAAGCCGGCGGCCTGAATCACGCGCCGCGAGCCGAAGCGCATCGCCAGCCAGCCGAAGATCGACGTGCCCAGCAGCCCGCCGGCGACGATGGCGATGCTGAACACGCCGACGGCCGCTTCGGGAAGCCCGAGCTGTTCGCGCGCAAACACCACGTAAAACGCCGCTGCCATGTTCTCGATGCCCATGAACAGTCGTGCTGCCAGCGTGCGTCGCAGCACCGCATCGGTGCGGACGCTGTGGAGCAGATGCTGCAGGAAGGAGCGACCGTCGCTCTTAGACGGCTGTTCGCGGTCGGCGGTTGCTTCTTCCACCCCCGCCGGCCTCTCCTGAATAAACAGCATGCACACCAGCGAGATCATGTAGAACACGAACGCCAGGGTCAGCAGCACGGCGTAGTTCAGGGGGAAGGGCAGGTCGCTGGCCAGCACACGTTCGACGACAAAGCCGGCGCCGAGGCCGCCGATCGAGGCCAGCAGCGCGTTGATCGTGATCACGCGACTGCGCACGCGCGGCGAGAGTGCACGGCCCTGCATGTCGAACCACGCCGACGTCGTCACGCCATCGGTTGCTGCGAACACGAAGATGCCGATCAGCAGCAGCCAGACGGACAGTGTCGGCGACTGGCCGCGGTCGATCCACAGCCACATCGCGAGCAGGAAGATGATCGGCCGCGAGACGGCGGCCGGGATCGCGGCGTACGGCTTCATGCGCGGCTTGCCGTGCACCAGGCGCGCCGCCCACAGCTGCGGCAGCAGCCAGCCGACGTTCCATGAAAGCGAGATCGCGCCGATCAGCGCCTTGTCGCTGGTGAACCCGGACGCCAGTGCGATCAGCACCGTGGTCATCGGCATGAAATACACGCCGATGTTGAAGAACATCGAATCCCCGCCGAAGGCGAGCTGGTTGCGGAGTGAGTCGAGGGGGACGGGCTTCGCGGCGTTCGTAGACACAGGGAGCATTATCGGTGGGGGAAGTGGATAGTGGATAGTGATAGTGGATAGCTCACTCAATTCGCTATCTACTATCTACTATCGTAACTACTCAGGCCTAAATCAGTATTTCCCGCGAAACGCGCTATTCCTTCCCCCGAAGGGGGAAGGAATAGCGCGTTTCGCGTTGGAAAAATGGATGGCCTGAGTAGTTACCTACTATCACTATCCACTCTTCTCGGCTTCGGCAACCCGAACGACAGCACCGCGCCGATGCCGGCGCTGAGGGCGGCGAGGGCGAACACGGTCGGATACGCGGCGAGGGGCGTTTCGCTGCGCTGCAGGCCGTCGATGATGGAGCCGCCGAGCAGCGGCAGGAGCGAGGCGACGCCGCTCATGGCCGTCATCGCGCTGATGTACATCGGCCGGTCGATCTCGGGGGCGCAGTCCTGCGTGTAGCTGAAATAGCCGAGTGGGTTCGAGCGCGCGACCGCGCCGTTCAGCGCCATGATGATGATCAGCACGTACGAGGTCGTCGGGCCGACGATGCCGCTCACTGCCACTGCCAGCGCCGCCGTCGGCGCGAGGAACTGCATCACGCCGGCCGCCTGGATGACGCGCCGCGAGCCGAAGCGCATCGCCATGGATCCGAGCGCGACGATGCCGATCAGCCCGCCGACGACGATGGCGATGCTGAAGACGCCGACCGCCGATTCCGGCAGCAGCAGCTGCTCGCGCGCAAAAACGACGTAAAACGCCGCCGCCATGTTCTCCACGCCGGTGAACAGCCGCGCCAGCAGCGTGCGGCGCAGCACTGCGTCGCTGCGCACGCTGTGGAGGAGGTGCTGCATGAATGAGGCGCCGCCGACGGCAGGCTGCGGACCGCTGCCGTCCGTGGGCGGTCCCTCTTCCACCCCCGCCGGCCTTTCCTCGATCATCGCCATGCACGCCAGGGCGAGCATATAGAACACGGCGGCGATCGCCAGCAGCACGGCGTAGTTCAGCGGGAAGGGCAGATTCTCGTTCGCCAGCACGCGTTCGACCACGAAGCCGGC
>CAXNFZ010000269.1:0-4055 GCA_964201495.1 Chloroflexota bacterium
TATTCCTTCCCCCTTTGGGGGAAGGAATAGCGCGTTTCGCGTTGGAAAATGGATGGCCTGAGTAGTTACGAAAAATCTGCTGTCGAACTTCGCCCCTTTTGGCGAATGCCCCCCCGGACGCCCCCGGAAGTGGGCGTGTATCGTTGCGGCATTCATGGATATGCGCACGTTCATCGTGAATCGGAAGTGGCGGCAGGTGCTGCCGATGCTGCTCCTGCTCGCAGTCGCAGCCGGTCTGCGCCTGTACAAAATCGACGCGCAGTCGCTGTGGTACGACGAAGGCAACAGTGCACGCATCGCCGAGCGCAGCGTCGAGCTGATCATCGCCGGCGCAGCAGGAGACATTCATCCACCGTTGTATTACCTGCTGTTGAAATTCTGGCGCGTGTTATTCGGCAGTGGTGAAGCGGCGCTGCGTTCGCTCTCGGCCGCCTGCGGCGTGCTGACCGTGCTGCTGGCCCAGCGCACCGGGCGACTGCTCGCCGGTGAGCGCGCGGCGTGGGCCGCAGGCGTGCTCACTGCGATTGCGCCCCTCGCTGTGTACTACGGACAGGAGGCGCGCATGTACGCGCTGCTGGCGCTCTTCGCTGCGCTGTCGTCGTGGGCGCTTTTTCATATGCTCCGCGCACAGCGCCCCCTTTGGACGGCGCTGCTGGCGCTCGCCACAGCGGGCGGTTTGTGGACTCATTACGCATACCCGTTCGTGATGATCGCGCAAGGCCTTGGCGTACTTGCGAGCCTGCGGCGAAGCGGACGACGCGCGCTGCTGCACTACTTCATCGCCAACTTCGTCGCCATCGCATCATTCGTGCCATGGCTGCCGGTGGCCATCGCGCAGATCTCCGGCTGGTCGGTGGAAGCGCAGCCGTACACCGTGCGCGAAGCGCTGCCGGATGCGCTGCGCTGGATCATCGTCGGCCGCACGCTGCCGCTGAGTGACGCGCTTGCTGCGATGATCGTCCTCGGCGCGCTGGTGTGCGCGGCGATGTTTTCGTCGAAGGTCCGCAGTGATGAGCGCATCACGCTGCTGCTGCAGGCGCTCGCGCCGCTGGCGCTGTTGTTCGTGTTCGGCTTGTATCGCGACGCCTACCTTAAATTTCTGCTCGTGTGCAGCGCGCCAATTTTTCTGCTTGCATCACTCGGCGTCGATGCAATCACTGCGTGGCTGCAGCGGGCGCGCAGCGCGTTCACTGCCGCCTGTGTCTTCGCAATCGTCGTGCTGCTCGCGCCGTCCCTGCACAATTTGTACGACGACCCGGCATACGCGCGCGACGACTATCGCCGCATTCACGCCATGATCCGCGACGCCGGCGAATCCGCCGTGGTGTTCGTCGCGCCGAACCAATGGGAGATCTACACGTATTACAAAGGCGATGACCGCGACTCGTTCCCGCTGCAGTATTTGCCGGCCTACGAATCGCTCGCTGCGCAGCAGCTCGAGCCGATCGCGTTCGGACGCGCTCGATTGTTCGCGCTCTACTACGCCGAACGCGACGCCGATCCGAATGGCTGGTACGAACGCTGGCTCGGCACGCATATCGCCAAAATTCACGTAGAATGGATCGGCAACATCCGCGTAGCGTTGTATTCCGGCGCGAACGACTACCGCGTCGTCGCCGAGAATGTGCGGTTCGGTGATGCCCTCACGCTCGTGCGTGCCGAGGCCGACCTGACGCGCGCCGACGGCGTGGTTCCCGTGCGGCTCACCTGGCGCGCCGATCGCAAGCTCGATCGGCGCTACAAAGTCTTCGTCCACATCGGCGCCGCCGATGCGCCGCCCGTAGCGCAAAGCGACAGCGAGCCAATGTCCGGCTACGCGCCGACCGATACGTGGCAGCCCGGCGTCGAAGTCATCGACGAACGCGGCGCATGGCTCCAGCCCGGTGCGCCCGCCGGCGCGTGGAGCGTATTCGTCGGCGTGTACGACGCAGCCACCGGCGAACGACTCGGCGAGCGCACGAAGCTGGGGGACCTCTGAGCCGGGAATCTGCCAGTCGCTGTCACTCACGCGCGCAACACCTCGACGCGGACCTCGACTGTTCATCAGAACAGCCGCATACAGTGCTCGACCGCCCCTCTCCGCCAGGATTTCGCGTGCCGCTTCGAGCCTGGCTCTGGCAAGCCGTAAGCGAAATCTCGGGGGAGAGGGGACAGGGGTGAGGTCTCTCCGCGCACTCTCGGCCCTCTGCAAATAAACACCACGCCGTGATAGACTCGCCGCGTGGCAGAGGCGCTGTATCTCAAGTTTCGGCCCCAGGATTTCGATGATGTGGTAGGACAAGATCACATCACAACAACGCTGCGCAATCAGATCGCGGCGGACCGCATCGGTCACGCCTATCTGTTCGTGGGATCGCGCGGCAGTGGGAAAACCACGTGCGCGCGCATCTTCGCCAAAGAGATCAACCTGCGCGGACGAAGCCCTGAAGACCGCGAGCGAATCTCCCGCTCGGTCGCTGAAGGACGCGCGATGGATTTGATCGAAATCGACGCGGCTTCGCACACCGGCGTCGACAGCGTGCGCGAAATCATCGACAAGGTAAATTTCCACGCGGCTGAACTCGACTTCAAGGTGTACATCATCGACGAAGTGCACATGCTGTCGATCGCAGCGTTCAACGCGCTGCTGAAAACGCTCGAGGAGCCGCCGGCCCACGTCGTATTTGTTTTGGCGACGACCGACCCGCAAAAAATTCCGGTAACGGTGCTGTCGCGCTGCCAACGCTTCACGTTCAAGCGCGTGCCCGTGGACAAAATCGTCGGCCGCCTGCGACACATTTGCGCGAAGGAAAACATCGAAGCGGACGATCACGCGTTGACGCTGATCGCGCGACACGCGACCGGCGCCCTGCGCGACGCAGTGAACCTGCTTGATCAGATCGCGTCTGCGAATTCGCGGCAAATCACTGCGACGGACGTGCGCGAGTCGCTCGGGGCGACCGACGGGGCGACGGTGCGCGCGCTGGCATCCGGCATCGCCGCAGGCGATGTTGCAGCCGGATTCGAGACGATTCAGGCGGCACTCGACCAGGGATCCGATGCGCGGCAGATCGCGAAGCAGATGGTCGAACATCTGCGCGCGCTGATGCAGGCCAAAGTGCGCAGCAGCAGCAGCGGCGCAGTGCAGGACGCCGAGCAGGTCGAGCTCAGAGCGCAGGCGGAGAAGCTCAGCATGGGCATGTTGTCGCGCGCCATCAAGGCATTCAGCGCGGCGCAAAGCGAAATGCGCGGCGGCACCGACGCGCAGCTGGCCGTGGAGATGGCGTATCTCGACTGCGTGGCGATCGAGCCCGCCGTGAGTGCGGCCGTCGCTGCACCGCGTGATGAATCACCGCGTGCGGAAGCCACCCCGCTGCCGACGACGCCGCGGCAGGAAAACCGTCCAGCGGTCGTCGAAAAAGCTGCACCCGCACAAAAAGCCACACCCCCGTCCGAGCCGGCTCGCACAGCTGCAGCCGATCCAGCAGCGAAGTTAATGAACGGCTGGCGTAACTTCGTCGAGGAAATGCGTCGATCAAACAAAACCCTGCAGGCGCTGCTGCACAGCTGCAAGCCGCAGCAGGTCGTCGGCAATGTGGTGTACCTGAAAGCCGAGCACGATCTGGTTCGGCAGCGCATTCAGCAAAGCGAGAAGAACGGCGCCGACCTGCAGCGCGCGCTCAGTGACTGGCTCGGCATCAAGGCCGAGCTGAACATATACGTCGAAGCGCCCGCTCCCGACCCAAACGAAGATCCACTGCTGCAGGCGGCGAAACGCCTGGGCGGACAGGTACGGGAGTAAGAGACAAAAGAAGCGGGCGCATCCGCAGTTTGGGGCAAATTTCAACAAAGATCGCAGAGAGAGCAGAGCACGCAGAATTTCGCGCACAAACATTTTCACCCCAACTGCGGATGCCAGGGCTTACGCCATCACCCTCAACTTAAGAAAAGGGAACAAACGTCAAGGGTGAGTTTTGGCACAATGCTGGGGTGACCCAGCCAAAAGATCAACCATCCAACAGTTCGAAAAGAAAACGAAGCAGCGTCAGGCACACGCGAGCGGTGCAGCATGATCG
>CAXNFZ010000270.1:0-4054 GCA_964201495.1 Chloroflexota bacterium
GCCCCGCCGCCCGCAGGGCGGCGGGGCGATGCCGTGATTCGCGGGTTCATGTAGTCGAGTTTAGACACTCCCCGAATCGATGCAGCTGTCGGCAGTCTGGTAGACGAACGCGCTTTGTCGCCCTGTCTCTCTCGTCGACCACTTCGGAAGGGCAACTACTCAGGCCCAAATCAGTATTTCCCGCGAAACACGCGATTCCTTCCCCCTTCGGGGGAAGGAATCGCGTGTTTCGCGTTGGGAAACTGGCCGGCTTGAATGGTTACTCGTCAGGACGCTGGTGCGATTTGAAGTTTTCAGGAATGAAAGTCGGTGCGGCGGCAAAGTGCGTTGATGTCGAAAAGACCGATGGGAATTATAGGAACGAAAGGATGCACCCGAACGAATTACGGTTCGTCGTCTTCCGGAGCTGTGGGCAGATTGATGTCGAGGACGTCGCCGTGGCGGTTGATCACGAAGCGCAGGCCCATCATGCCGAGATATTCGCGCGCCTGCAGGGGCAGCCCGACTTCGCGCAGAAGTGCCATTTCCTTGTCGAGGTTTTGCAGCGTGGACATGATGGCAGCTTTGCTGAACAGGTCGTCCTTGCCGATGATGCGCATCACGCCTGTGCCGATTTCATCGCGATTACCGTTGATCTGTGCGCGGAAGATTTCGAGGATGCGGTCGTCGACGCTGCGCGCGTCGACATGAAAACGGAACCCGTCTTCGATGATCACGTACGTCGGATCTGAGCCGACGTAGGCGACTGTTGCGGGATGGTTTTGCTCGTCGAAGACGAGTCCTTCAAAAATGGCTTTGGTCATTGGGTTG
The DNA here is from genome assembly GCA_964201495.1 of Chloroflexota bacterium. Taxonomy (GTDB): domain Bacteria; phylum Chloroflexota; class Anaerolineae; order J036; family Brachytrichaceae; genus CANJQH01. Next base: position 811 of record CAXNFZ010000270.1, read on the forward strand.
TCCGCTGCGTGCGGTTGAGTGGTGGCGCTGAGACTGGGTTCGGTTATATGGTTACAACAAACCGAGAAATTTTGCCACGTCGCCTCCGACGCCGGCAAGATTCAGTGAGATGGGAATGAGAAGCACGCCGAGGGCGTTCATGCGCCGGCCGCCGCCGAGAATCGGAATCAGGCCGATGAGCGTGGCGACGGCAGCGATGCCGAGCCCGGCGGCGCCTGTGAATTGCCAGGTGACGAGCACCGCAGCAGACAGCGCTGCACCTGCCGCAGGGCGTGCGGGCAGACGATGTGCGGCGTGCGCCCATGCGCGGCTGCATGCCATGGCCAGCGCGGCGGCGAGGATGCCGCCGATTGCCGTGGCAGCGATGGCGGCCCAGAACATGTGCCAGCCGTCGGGAGCGTCACGCGTGACGATCAGCGCGCTCATGCCGCCGCGTGCGACGGCGACGCCGGGCAGGAAAAGCAGCAGATATCCGCCCACCATGTAGGCTGTACGTGAGGCACCCTGCGCGATGAGGAAAATTTTGTCGTCGCGCTGGGCGCTGGCATGGCCGGCCAGCAGGCTGCCGATGCCGCCGCTGATGACGGGCAGCACAGCCGCAAACAGGCCGCCGCCGATGCCGATGATGACGCCTCGCAGCAGAGATCCCATTGCCGGGGCTGTGTGATCGATCGTCTGACGTGGTGGTTGTCGGCCGAAAAGCAGAATTTGCAGCAGGCCGGGCAGGGTGAACAGGCCGGTGAAGGCAGGCAGCAGATTTTGTTGTGCAGCATCCAGCGGCAATGGGCTGCGATACATCAGCACCATGCCGAGCAGCCCGCTCAGCCAGAACGTGAGCTGTCCGGCGCCGAGGTATGCCCATGCTGCGGCGAGCCTGCGCAGTGGTGTGGGATGCGTTTCATCGACGCGCGGCCATTCCCCGAGCACGAGAAAGACGATCACCGTAGGCACCATCCAGGCCAGGTGTGGCTGCACGATCTGCAGAAACGGGCGCAGCACCACGTCGCCGATCGGCGCAAGCGCGATCAGCGCGATCAGACTGCCCAGTGCACCTGCGATGAGCAAATGCAGCGCATGGTCGGCTCGGCCTTGCAACAACATTCGAGTCGCCGGCAGCACGGCGGATGCTGTGCCCTCGTCGGGTGCAAACAGATACACGGACGGCACATTGCCGACGAACACCCAGCCGAGCAGCATGCCGAGACAAAGGAACGCCGCAGCCCCCGTCGTCGTTTCGGCGATGAGCGGCATGGCGACCGCGGCGGCGGAATAAATGTGCACGGCTGGAATCAGGCTGAGCAATGCGCCCAGCAGAACTCCCAGCAGAGCACAGGTAAGAAGCTGAAGCATGTGCAATGTCACGATAAAAGGATGCCTCGGCCAGTGATGTGTGATGCTGACGCTGACTGACAGTGATGTCAGGTTGAATGGAAGCACAGGATTGGATGATTGGGAGTCAGTTTCTAACTTCAACGCACACAGTTGCGTCTTCTCTCACTCCTTCTGTTGCTCCTGCCCAAGTAAGAGCGTATTTTGCGAGAAATAGCGATTTTGGCTTGAGGAGTTACATCGATCTTGACAGAATAGCTGCCATCGGAGAGCTGCAGAAAACCATGAAAAAGCAGCCTTTTTTTCTTTGTGTTACTATTTTGATCGCCTCGATAACGAAGTCTGGGGGGTCTGGTTGCCTTCTTACTGGCAACAGTCGGACGATCTCCGGAACAAACAAACTACGGAGCTCTTCCAAAATTTGCTTCGAGTCGCGATCTCAGGTATCTGAATGGAGCAGTGAGATGGTGACCCGGGAGATATAGAGGCTTGGAGCTAAGTAGTTAACGCGACTTGCTACCGTGCAGCGCTTCATCCACGGATATCCCGAATCGATGAAGCTGCTGCAAGATTGCCAGTCTGGTTGGTTACCAAAAGGAAGGTATTTGCTCATGGCTACTGTCAAGAAAGCGAAATCCGCCGCACCTGCGGCAAAGTCGGCAGCCAAGCCAGCAGCGGCGGCGGCCAAGCCGGCAGCGGCGGCGGCCAAGCCGGCAGCGGCGGCGGCCAAGCCAGCAGCGGCGGCGTCCAAGCCGGCAGCGGCGGCGTCCAAGCCAGCAGCGGCGGCGGCCAAGCCGCTGAACAAATCGCAGATTGCAGGCGCGTTGAGCGAAAAGACCGGTCTGACCAAGGTGCAGGTGAATGCGGTGCTTGCGTCCCTCGACGAAGTGATCAAGCAGCAGCTGGGGAAGAAGGGTCCGGGCGCGTTTGTGCTGCCTGGCCTGCTGAAGCTGCAAATCCGCATGCGCCCCTCTCAGCCGGCCAAGAAAGGACGCAACCCCGCTACTGGCGAAGAGATCACCATTGCTGCGAAAAAAGCCAGCAAGCGCATCGCTGTTCGCCCGTTGAAGGCGCTCAAAGATATGGTGCTCTAAGTTCCTGTCCATAAGTTTTGTCCGGCAGATTTGCCTCCCCCGCTTTGCGGGGGAGGCGAATCTGCCGTCAGAACTTTTGGCGACTCACTTAGTTCAGTGGTTGGCAACTACTCAGGCTGGGTTTGTTTTTTACGGTGAAACACGCTGTTCTTTCGCCCTTCGGGAGAGGGAATAACGTGTTTTGCAGAACATATCGATCCGGGCCTGAGTAGGTGCTTTTTCCTGAAGAACGATCTTCGTCTTCTTCGCAGCCGGAGCCTGGTCCAGCGCTTGGTGCAGAAGATGAAATCGTTGGGCAGGTGTTGTATGTCGACGATCTGCCTGACATTTGATTTTGACGCGCTCTCGGTCTGGTTCAGCTATCCGAATACGTCGCCGGCGATGCTCGCCCGCGGTGAGTACGGTGCGCGTGTCGGCGTTCCACGACTGCTCGAGATGCTGCAGCGTTATGGGATCACGGCAACTTTTTTTATTCCCGGCCATACCGTCGAATCTTTTCCCGCCGAAGTTGAGGCGATTCTGGGGGCAGGGCACGAAGTGGCGCATCATTCGTGGTCGCATACCGACCCGAGCATGCAGACGCCCGCTGAAGAGCGTGCCGACATGGAGCGCGCGTTCGAATCGCTGCGTCGCGTCGGTGTCGCCCCGCGCGGCTTCCGTTCACCCTCTGCCGATTTCTCCACTATCACTTTGTCCCTGCTCGAGGAATTTGGATTTGCATACGATTCTTCGCTGATGGCCGACGATTACCGGCCGTATCATCCCCGCATCGGCGACCAGGTGAGCCGTGAGGAGCCGTTGCAGCCGGGCCGTCCGGCGAA
>CAXNFZ010000271.1:0-4036 GCA_964201495.1 Chloroflexota bacterium
CCCGCCCCCGAAGGGGGCGGGCGATGGCGTGTTTCGCGGGTTTCATCAATTGGATTTTGAGCATTCCCCTGCCGAAAAATAGAGAAATCTCGTGTTCCACGACGGGCAATTAACTGGCTTGATTCGAGACAAAGACAAAGATAGAGACAAAGAAAAAGTGAGGTGAGTGTGGTGAAGGAAAAGCCAGGAGGAAAGATATGAAAGGAATTGCTCATTTTGCATCCGGATTATGTGTTGCCACGTTTGTGCCTGGTGTCGTCGAAGCATCGGCGGCAGGCGAACTCTGGATTCCCCTCGCAGGGGTGTGCGCCATGTTGCCGGACTTTCTGGATTTTCGCTTCGCACGTTTTCTGCAAAGGCGCGAAGCGGACGTAATTCCGGATGTGGACTGCGGCGCAGACCCGGCGCTGACCGCACGCGTACTGGCACAGCAGGTGGCTGACCAGCTGCGGCTGGCGCGCGAGTGCGGACGACCGCGTGTGATTCAGATGCATCCGCGCCGCCTCGGCGTGATCGACTGGGCGACATGGACGTTGCGATTCGACGAATACGCAGGCGTCGTGACCGTCGGATTCCGCGGCGCGAGCGCATCTGCGTCGGTGTCAGGCGTGCGCTATGGCTACGACGGTGAGCTTGAGGCAGGAGAGCTGGGCGGGCCGGCGTTGTTGTTCGACCCCGGCGCTGATGGGATGACGCGGGTGGAGTTTTTGCCGTGGCACCGGACATGGTCGCATTCACTGATTCTGGCTGCTGTGTGCGGTGTCGTGGCCTGGCTGGCGTTTGGAAAGCTGGCAGGCGCGGTGTGTGCGCTCGGATTCGCCGTGCATGTGCTCGAGGATCAGCTTGGCTACATGGGCTCGAATCTTTTCTGGCCATTGAGTACACGGCGTTCCCGCGGCATGGAGCTGCTGCATTCCGGCGACGCCATTCCGAATTTTCTTGTGGTGTGGACGTCGCTGGCGTTGATGCTGCTGAATCTCGACCGGGCGTCGGCGCTTCCACGCATCGAGACCGGCGCATATCTGCTGGGCGTGATCGTCGCGCCGGGAATCCTGCTGCTGCTGCGCTATGCGCGCCGAAGGCTGCGGCTGGACACGGGCGGCAGCCGAATGCGGGAGGCGCTGGCAGAAGGAGAATCTGCGGGGGGCGCAAACTGATGCGGGAGGAGTCGGCACGGCAGCTAGCCGACTCCCCAGCAAAACGCAGACTGCACAACGTCGAGGTATGGACGTTCCCGCGGCTCGACGCTGATGAGCGCCCATACGGCTGCATCAGCGGTCGGCTCGGGCAGAAAGTGGCGTGCGAAGAGTGGTTCGCCGTGGGGGCCGTCGTGGCGCAGATCGAAGCACAGGCCGCCGCGATTGCCGATTCGTGCGGGCCGCCAGCGCTGCGTACTTGCCGAAAGACGGTTGAGTAAATCCGTCAGGCTGTGCGGCCGTTCTGGTCCGGAATCGACGGACAGAGTCAGGCTGGGCTGGCTGCGCAGGCGCCGGCGGTGACGCGCGACGAGCAGGTTCGGAGATTCTTCATCGATCAGCCAGGTGGAAGGGAAGTGGAAATGCAGGCGGGCGGATTCGTGAATCCAGCGGCGCTGGTCGGGACCAATTGGATGAGTGCTGTGCGCTGCAGCACGCCAGATGCGCAGCGCATGGGCACGAGCCGCCCCTGAGTCGCTGGACCATTCACGGCACAGGCAGTAGGCGCAGAGGGTGCCGTCATCGATGATTTCGGTAATCAGGCATGCGCGCATCGGGTGGCCATCGGAGGACTCAGACATGGCTTCGAGCAGCATCGTCGGGCGGAGGCCTGGAAGCGACTGGCGCCGCAGGATGTGCGCGCCGCCGGCGGTGAGCTGATCCTCGTGTGGTCCACCGAGCTTTCCGGCCCGGCCGCGCAGCATTGCATGTGTGCCGAATTCGAATAGTGGCAACGGAAGACCAGGCGCGTCGGCACCGGAGCTGTTCATCTCGGCAGATGGCGGCACCACAGGGGAAGCGGAGATCGTGCGACTAGAGCGCTCGATTCTCCAGTGTGCTGGTAGAGGAATGTCCCAGCCGAGGGCACTGTGGACAATTTGTAGCGGGTAATTCGCGGGCCAGAGGGCGTCAGTTGAGCAGTGCATGCGAACAGGATGTCATGATCCTGGGGACATGTACCTGACGAATGCTGACGGGTTGAGCGATCACAAGGGTGAACAGGGAGTTGGGGGACCTTCGAAACGAAGGAAACGTACCCGGCTTCTTAGAAGCCGGGTACGGGCTTCTTGCCGGCGTGTACACTTCCCACCTATGACGCAGGCTGAATTCGTAAAGTGGCTGGAAAAAGTGTTGGGCGACATGCCGATCGAGGAAGTCGTTTCAGCAGAGATCATGGAGCATGTCGACCGCATTCATCTTGGCGGGGAACAGGCTGCGTGGGGATTTGCAAAAGAGGATGCGCGCGAGCCGTTCACGGTGACCTTGCGGGCATTGAGCAAGACGATGTTCATCATCGGATACGACGCTGGGCGTGAACAAGCGCGAATTGATTCGCTTTTCGGTGACGGCAGTGGAATGGACGGTGCGGACGATGAATCGGATTCAGATTCGGGTTCAGATTCCGGACCAGATGATGATCGATCGTCCCCACGTGGTTTGCTGCCGCTCGGCTGATGCCGGCGCTGGGCGTGTTGTAGATCAGGTGCTGAGTGTGGTGAGCACTTCGAGCACCTTTTGTGGACGTTCCTGATGGGGCAGGTGCCCGGCTTCGGGGATTTCCACCAGCCGCGCTCCGGGCTGAAGTGCGGCGCGGGCGGAGCCATTGACGGGCGAGAGGATCGCATCCAGCGTCCCCCAGATCACGGTGGTCGGCAAAGTCAGGCGCGCTGCGGCTGCGCGCAGGCGATACGTGTTGCGCAGCAGAAACGGAGTGAGCGCACTGCGCGTCGACAGCGCGGCCTTGCGCTGTCGCTCGTCCCACACGCGTTCGTTGACGCGCTGATAGAGAAAATCGCGATCCGCTGCGGGCATGGCATCGAGGTCTGCGTAGTATGGGCGCAGCGAGGCGTAGGCGTCATTTGGCGCGTTCCGAAGTTCGGCGAAGAATTTTCGATCGAAGTAATCGGCGAACAGCATGCGCAGGATGGCGCCTGGGGGCGTCGGTGGGGGCTTGTGGATGACGAGCGTGCCATCGATGAGCGTGAGGCTGTGCGCGCGGCTCGGAAACTGGTCGGCGATGTATTCGCAGATCATGGCGCCGAGGGAACTGCCGACAAGATGTGCGCGTTCGATGTGCAGTGAGTCGAGCAGCGCGAGCACCGTCTCGGCAAAAAACGGCAGATCGTAGCTTCGTCGTGGTTTGTCGCTGCGGCCGAAGCCGGGCAGATCGAGAGCGACGACGCGGTGTGAATGAGACAACGGGACGACGATGTGGCGCCAGGTGTCAGCTTCGTCCTGCAGTCCATGCACCAGAAGCGTGGTGGTTGCCTTGGATTCGGGAGCGGAGTCGACGTATGACACTCGCAGCCCGTTGACGAGTGTGCGACTTTGCGCGAATGGGGCGAGCACTTCTGAGAAGCGCATGGTTTCTGTGAAGGTCATGATGCCCGACAATCATGCCATGATTCAGATTCGAAAGGCGACGGCGGCAGAGCAGTCTCAGATTCGCGCTTTGGTGATCGGAGCGGGCCTGCTGCCGACCGGACTGGACTGGCGTCGATTCTTCGTCGCCGATGAAAACGGACAAATCGTCGGCTGTGGTCAGATTCGCTCGCACGCGGGTGGTCCGGAATTAAGCAGCCTGGTGGCGGCCAAATTGCATCGTGGCCGGGGCGTCGCCTCGTCGCTGGTGCGCACTCTGATCGCACAGCAGGCGGGCCCGCTGTATTTGATTTGCCGGGCGCCTCTGCGTGGGTTCTACGCCCGTTTTGGATTTGTTGAAATCGACGACGGCATGCCTGAGGCGGTGCGACGCAAGTGGGCAGTGGCACATTTTTTTCGAATGCCGGTTATTTGCATGCGGCGATCGGTGTGACGCGCCCGACTTTCTGCGGGGCGGT
>CAXNFZ010000272.1:0-3971 GCA_964201495.1 Chloroflexota bacterium
TATGGCGGACAGTGTGCAGAGATTCTGACGCGCTGCAAGATTCTGAATGTGATGACACTGGCGGCAAGCCAGCCAAACTATCGAATCCCATAAAACGCGGTTTCAGACGGGCGGATTCTGCTCAACTCTGGAGTTGTGCAACAACGCCATAGCCATAGCACGACGATCGCCGCAGCCATCAGCTGGGGGCAGCCGCCAAAAGGGGCGACTTTCGACAGCAGATTAGTCTCACGCGAAGGCGCGAAGAACGCGAAGGAAAGAGCTTGTGATGGCTTTTTCGTGCCTTCGCTTGAGGAAGTTTCTTCGGCGACGGAATTCAGATCTCTTCGCGTTCTTCGCGTTCTTCGCGTGAGAAATGCATTCGCCCCTTTTGGCGAATGCACCCCATCAGCTGGGCACTCGTCAGGCAGCGGCGCGTTCGAGCAGAGCAAACAGACGATCAACTTCGGCGCGCGTGTGTGGATCGAGAACGAACCCGGTCGGCCCGCGCACGACGGTGTTGCGCAGCACGCCCCGGCGCACGAGCAGGTATTTTTCGACGGCGACGTACGCATCGAGGCTGTGCAGCAGCGAGTTCATGGCGGTGAGCGGCGTCGACAGTGCGTCGATGCGTGCGGCGTCGCCGCGCTCGAGCGCGTTCCAGAGCGCCAGTACGAAATCGGCCATGTCGGCGCCTGGGATGCTGCCGTCGATGCCGCGCCGAAAATTGTCGACGAGCGCGACGCCGCCGCTTCCTTCGAAAATGTGCGCGTCCGGGCCGACTGCTTCGCGCAGAGCGCTCAAGCGCGGACCGAGCGGCGTGGCTTCGGGTTTGAACATCACGCGTGCGCCATGGCGCTGGTACAGGCTAGCCTGCAGGGGGATGGACATCGGGCGTCCGACGTAGCCGCTGGCGTCCTGCACGATCACCGGGATAGAGACGGCGTCGAGGATGCGTTCGTAATAACGAACCAGCTCATCTTCGCTCACTCCAACTGAGACGGGCGGAATCACCATCAGCGCAGCCGCGCCGGCAAGTTCGGCATGTCGTGCGTAATCCACTGCGACGACTGTCGATTCGGCGCCGGCGCTGATCACTACCGGCCCTCGTCCGTGGGCGGCCTCGCAAACCGATTCGACTACGCGTTTGCGCTCGTCTGTGCCGAGACGCAGCACCTCAGAAACCATACCGAGTACCACGCCGTGGCAACCCAGCCCAAACAGCCACTCGATCTCTTTCCTGAGCGTGGCAAAATCGATCGATTCGTCATCATGAAACGGCGTCTGAAAGACCGGGAGCACGCCCCGGATGTCGTACTGCGCTTGCATAGGCGCGCATTATGGACGCATGTGACGTTGTGCACAAAGCTTCTTGAAAGCACCTTGACGGAAATATTGACTTAGGCCTGAGTGGTTACCGAAAATATGTTGACGATTCACCATCACACCTCTGTCGGATCGACGATGGACGAATGCCGGACGTTGTTCTCGGCTGGCGCAAAGGAACTCACGGCTGTCGTTGCGGATGCGCAGACGGGAGGCCGCGGTCGCGTCGGTCGGGCGTGGTTTTCGCCGCCTGGCGGGGCGATCTACCTGTCGGTGCTGCTCACCCCACGCGTTCGACCGCGTCGCGCGAGTCAATTGACGATGCTTGGTGCGCTGTGCGTGCTCGATGCCATTACACCGGACCTTGCGCACGCGAACGCCGTTGGGATCAAGTGGCCGAACGACGTGCTGATCGATGGTCGCAAGATGGCTGGCGTGCTGGTGGAATCGTCGCTGCTCGGTGATGATTTGGAATATTCGGTGCTCGGCATCGGGTTGAACGTGGCAGTTGATTTTGCCGAAGCGCCGGCCGAGGTGCGCGCGCGTGCGTGCAGCTTGAGTGAGTTCGCGGCGCAGCCTGTGGCGCGCGACGTCGTCCTGGACCGTCTGCTGGCGTCGATTGAACGGCGCTACAGCGCATTTGCTCTGCAGCCGGAGCTGCTGCTTGCAGAGTATCGCGCCCGCTTACTTACCATTGGGCAGGACGTGACCGTGGGTGAGATCCACGGACGGGCGCTGCGTGTGGAAGACGACGGAGCACTGGTCGTGCAGACGAGAGATGGCGAATCTCTGGTGCGCTTCGGAGACATCACAGGATCGTGAACGAAGACAGCAGATTTGTCTCACGCGAAGCTGCGAAGAACGCGAAAGAAGTCTGTATTGCATCGCCGAGTAACTACTCAGGCCCAAATCAGTATTTCCCGCGAAACGCACTATTCCTTCCCCCGAAGGGGGAAGGAATAGTGCGTTTCGCGTTGAAAAAATGGATGGCCTGAGTAGTTGCCAGAAAAGTCATCACGAGCTTTTTCCTTCACGTTCTTCGCGTGAGAAAAATCTGCTGGTGAAATGCGCCTCAAACTGCGGATGCACCTACGTCGCGGCGTCGCGGCGTCGGGCGTAAAGATTGAACGGGTACAATCATGAACATATGTTCGGACGCGCGCCACGGCTTATCCTCGGACGGGAACTCGACCTCGCTGCCCATGTCATCACCGACGACGTAGCCGACCTGGCTTTGCGTGATTTTTCGTCGCATGCCGTTCTGGTGACGGCCGGCGACGATGCATCGGCGCTGGCCAATCAGTTGACAGGGCAGGTGCTCCTGCAGGATGTGCCATGCATCATCTTCGACACGCGAGGAAGCCTGCTAACGGAAGCCGCCATGCGCAGCGATGCGGAGTTCTTCGAACGCGTGAGCGTCACGCGGTATGACCCGGGGAGTGGTGAGTCGGCTGGAATTTTTGCCGCGTACATGGCGCCGCCGGACTCGTCGATCTCCTGGCAGCGGCAGGGAGATCTGCTGCGCGATCACATTGCGCGGCTGTGTCGCAGCCTGCTCGATCGACTCGGTCTGCCGTCTGACCCGGCGACCAGCCGGGAGCACGTGCTGCTTGCAGCTATTTTTGAGAGTGCGTGGCGCGCCGGTCAGCGTATCAACCCTGCTGATCTGGTGCAGATGATTAATCATCCGCCGCTGAGTCGCGTCGGCGAGTTTGACATGGACGTGTTCATTCCCACCGAGCAGCGGACGACGCTGGCGCTGGCATTTTCGGAACTTGCGTCCTCTGGCATCTTCGGCCATGCCGACGATGCCGGTGTGATTGATGCCGCGCGGCTGCTGCAGCCGGATCGCAGCGGCGGTGGCACGAACCCGGCGGGACGCACGCGTGCGACGGTGTTCGATGTGTCCGGACTCGATTCACGAGACCGGTGCTTTTTCGCATCGACGGTGATGGCGCAGCTCCTGCTTTGGATGCGGCTGAAGTCCGGCGTGCCGCATCTGCGCTGCGTCGTGTACATCGCTGATGCCGATACATTTACCCCTGAGCCGGTGCAGGCGCTGCTGCGATTTGGCCGCGCAGCCGGATTCGGAATCGTGGTGCATACGGAGCGCCCGGTCGAACTTGTCCCGGACATGCTGACGCGCGTTGGCCTCGGAATTCTGGGGTATGGCGTCGACGGGCTTGATGTGCTGGTCGGGACGTGTCCGGCATTCGACCGTGATGCGCTTGCTGAGCGCGCTCCGTTTTTGCCTGAGCACACTTTTCTGTTGTGCGTCGGCCCCAGCCGTGATCGACCGCAGACTCCGTTGCCAACAATTTTTCGACTGCCTGATTAGTGGTGTCGGCGTAACGAATGCGACTTGCTCTCTGCTCGATTGCGTTTGTTGACTTTCGTAACTACTCAGGCCTAAATCAGTATTTCCTGCGAAACGCGCTATTTCTTCCCCCCAAAGGGGGAAGGAATAGCGCGTTTCGCGTTGGAAAAATGGATGGCCTGAGTAGTTACTGACTTTCTCATCTGCAGCTGCAGCATTGTTTTCCTCTTGCGTGCAGGGAGTGTCGTTTTGATCCGGGGAATTCCAATGATGGCCGGTGGGCTCGCCCCCCTCCGGGTAACATTGGCAGCATGTCGCTAGGAGTTTCGATTCCGCGCATCGATGCGCG
>CAXNFZ010000273.1:0-3940 GCA_964201495.1 Chloroflexota bacterium
TTTGAGACATCTTCGCGTTCTTCGCGGCTTCGCGTGAGAAATACATTCGCTCCAAACTGCGCATGCACCCCAATCGGCTGTTTCAGCGCAAATAACTCAGCATCATCGTTGCCATACCCCACGCGAAAAGAAAGCCGCAGCAATCGGTAAACGTGGTGACGATGACGGCTGACGCCAGCGCAGGATCGACTTTGATTTTCTTCAGCAGAAAAGGAATGCTGGTGCCAGCCAATCCGGCGACGACCATGTTGCCGATCATCGCGGCGGCGATGACGAGGCCGGCAACGGTATTGCCCTTCCAGAGCGCCACTCCGCCGCCGACGAGCACCGCCAGAAGCAGGCCCTGCAGCAGGCCGATCCACATTTCCTTGAAGATCACTTCCCAGGCATTTCTGACATCGACTTCGCCGGTAGCGAGGCCGCGTACGAGAATCGTGATGCGCTGCGTGGCGGCGTTTCCGCCTTGTCCTGCCACGATGCTTGGCAGTGCTGCGAACCACGCCAGCTGTGCGTTGGTCGATTCGAACAGACCGAATACCCACGCTGCGAGGAATGCCGTCCCAAGATTGACGGCCAGCCACGGCACGCGTCGCTTCAGCGAAACAGTGATCGGGCTCCACACGCTCTCTTCCTCAGAAACGCCGGCGAGTCGGAAGGCATCCTGTGCGGCTTCTTCTTCGATGACATCGACGAGGTCATCGACGGTGATTACGCCGACGAGTCTGCCTTCGGCATCGACGACAGGCAGTGCAAGAAAGCCGTATTTTTTGAGCAGGCGCGCGCACTCTTCCTGATCGGTGCCGACCGGGACGGTGATCACGTCGGAGTTCATCACGCTGCCGATCAGGGTGTCCGGTGCGGCGGTGATGAGCATGCGCAGGGAGACGATGCCGACGAGACGTCGATCGCGATCGACGACGAACAGATAGTAGGGCATCTCGTCGCCCGGGTGCCAGCTGCGCAGCGCTTGAATAGCATCCTCGGCGGTCATGAGCGGGCGCAGCGTGAGAAAGCTGGTCGTCATGATGCCGCCGGCGGAATCTTCCGGATGGATGAGCAGCGGCCGCACCTCGTCGGCCTCTTCCATTTGAGACAGCACACGTTCCTGACGATCTTCGGGCAGGTCGCCGATCACGTCCGCTGCGTCGTCCGGTTCCATCTTATCGAGGATGTCGGACAGCGACGTGTCACTGACGCGTTCGGCGATGTCGGCCTGATCTTCCTCGTCCAGTTCGGCAAGAATCTCGGCTGCGTCGCCTGGATCGAGGCGCGGCAGAATTTCGGCCTGATCTTCGACATCGAGCTCATCGAATACCTCAACGCGGTCTTCGGTCCGTTTGAGTTGATCGAGCAGCTGAATTGCACCGTGCAGGTCATCACGATCGAGTGCTTCGCGCACGCGATCGATTGTCTGCTCGAGTTGTGCTTTGTCGAGTTCGGCCATAGTGAGTTGATTCCCTGGTTCGTTTCCCTGCGTGCTTGTGGGCGATGGTGCGGCTGCAGTTGTCTGCCTGCTCGCGTAATTTTTTAAAGCTGCGCCAGAAAGATAAATGCATCGCGGGCTGGGACATAGAGCTTCGAGAAGATTCCATTCGTGGCAGTCATAGTCTTGCGGCGGCCGAGTGTGCTGTGAAAGTGCAGCCCGTCCGGGACCCGGCCGCTGGTGTGAACAGCGATGTCGAGCGGCACATCGCCGGCGTTGATGACGACGATGGCGTACTCGCCTTCGAAGCGGCGCATGTAGGCGATGATCGATCCCTCAGCGAAGAGGACGTGAAAATCACCGTCGCGCAGTGCACGATGCTTTCGGCGCATGCGAATGTAGCTGCGAATTTTGTCGCGCAGGACAGTGTCCCACGTGGCCTCGTCCCAGTTGAAGCTGCGGCGGCATTCTGGATCGACTCCGCCGGAAATTCCGATTTCGCTGCCATAGTACACGCATGGTGCGCCGGGGATGGTGAGCATGCAGAGCATGGCGAGCCGCAGCGCACTGACGTCCCCTTTTGCGATCGAAAGAAAACGTGCTGTGTCGTGACTTTCGAGAAGATTCAACTGCACGTCGTTCACCGCTTTGGCATAGCGGCCGAGCATCGTATTCAAGTGATACGCGAAGCCGGGGGCGTCCAGCTTTTGCGGCATGCCATAGCCCACATTGCTGCAGAGATGATGGTCGAAATGCCCTTGCGTGAAAAAGCCGACGGCGGCTTTGGTGAACACGTAGTTCATCACCGCGTCGAACTGATCGCCGGCGAGCCAGCGATCGGCCTCGTGCCAGATTTCACCGACGATGTATGCGTCCGGGTTGCTGTTTTTGACGCGGCGGCGGAACTCCTGCCAGAACGCGTCGTCATCGATCTCTGCGGGCACGTCGAGCCGCCAGCCGTCTGCGCCGCGGTCGATCCAGTATTCGGCGACGTTCCAGATGAACTCGCGCACGGCTGGTGTGCGGGTATTGAACTTCGGCAGCGCCGGGATGTCCCACCACGCGGAATAGCGGGGTATGCCGTCGTAGGCATGCACAGGAAATCCATGAAAGTGAAACCAGTCGAGATAGGGCGATGCGGCGCCGTTTTCGAGTGCGTGATTGAACTGATAGAAGCCGCGCGATGCGTGGTTGAACACGCCATCGAGCACGATGCGCATGTCGAGCTTGTGCGCGCGCGCGAGCAGTGCATCGAATGCAGCGTCTCCGCCGAGCACAGGATCGACGCTGAAGTAGTCGTAGGTGTGATAACGGTGGTTGGCTGTGCTGGTGAAGATTGGATTCAGGTACAGCGCATTGATGCCGAGGTCTTTGAGGTAGTCGAGCTTTTCTGCGACACCGTGCAAGTCGCCGCCCTTGAATCCGTACAGCGTCGGCTTGCTGAGCCAGGGCTCGAGATTCGTCGGCTTCGGGACGTGGTGCGACAGGGCGAAGCGGTCAGGAAAAACCTGATAGAAGACGGCGTGGCGGACCCATTCGGGAGTGAGGATTGCCATAGCAGTGAATGTAAAAAGTGAATGCTACGGAAGCAATATGAGCAGCACGGAGACAGCCGCGCCGGCGAGTGATGCGAGAAAATTGACGAGGTCGTTGTTCATCCAGCGCACCCCGGCAATGAGTGAGTGTGAGCGCCCGTGTGCATCGAGCGGCTTTTCGGTGAGTTTGTCGAGCAGAGGATCGTGGAACTGCGCCTGCAGGGTGGCGCCGAGCAGGCTGTCGCAGAGGCTTCCGACGACGCCGCCGACGATGGCGGCAATTCCCGAGCGCAGCAGCGCAGCAGCGTTCTGCGCACCGAATGCGAATTCGGTCACTAGAAAAGCTGCAGCGATGAACGCTGCGCCGGCGACGGCGGCGAGTGTGCCGCCTGCGCTGATGGCGCCGCTGCGCCCGGGAATTGCCGGCTGCAGTGTCGTGATCATGATGGGTGGGCGGCGACTGAGCACGCCCAGTTCCGTCGCCCAGGTGTCGGCGGTGACGGCGGCGAGTGCACCAACCATAGCGACCTGCCAGCTGCTGCGCGTCGCAGGATCGACGGCGATTCCGAATGCCACGGCGCAGAGCGCGGCTGCGCCGCCGTTGGCCAGCGCCTGGCCGATGTCACGCCGGCCGGTCTTGTCGAAAAATCGCGCGGCGTCGCGTTTGTTCTGCGACTGCGCCTTGAAGTGGCTCAGCGCCGACGAGGAGATGAAAAATACCACGAGGAGTATGCCGGCGCTCCAGCCGCCGAAGCCGAAAAGCGGCGTGCCAATCATGACCGCTCCAAACGCGCCGCTGGCTGTCAGCGAGGCGCGGCGATATGCTGCCAGCCCGATGGCGCTGCTGATGATCAAGCCCAGGATCAGCCGCAAAATCACGTCACTCTGCATAGCGGAAGTGATTGTACGCCGGCATGGTGGGGACTGCGCTGGCGGGAATGCTCAAAATCCAATTGATGAAACCCGCGAAACACGCCATCGC
>CAXNFZ010000274.1:0-3917 GCA_964201495.1 Chloroflexota bacterium
CTTATGGACAGGAACTTAGTTCAGTACACCTGCGACGTGAGCACACCGCCGTCGACCGTAATTTCGGCGCCGGTGATCCAGCGCGCTGCGTCGGAGGCGAGAAAGAGCACTGCGTCGGCCACGTCGTCGGCGGCGCCGAGGCGGCCGAGTGGGGCAGACTCGAGGTAGCGCTGCACGCCGTCGGGCCAGTCGTTTTCGAGGCCGTCGCGGTAGATCAGGCCGGGCGAGACGGCGTTGACGCGGATGCCGCTTCGCCCGAGCTCCTGGGCGGCGGAGCGCGTGAACATGCTCAGCGCGGCTTTAGCCGCCGAGTAGTGACTGTGCATCGGCGCCGGATTCGACGACTCGATCGACGTGATGTTGACGATCGCGCCGCCGAGGCCGGTGGAGGTCATCATCTGCGCGGCTGCGCGCGTGCAGAGAAACGCCGTGCGCAGGCAGGAATCGATCGTGTCGTCCCACTGGTGCGGCTCCATGGTGAGCAGATCATGGAGTGGGTAGATGCCGGCGTTGTTGACAAGAATCTGCGGCGGGCCGAATTCGCTCGCGGCGTCGCGGACGAAATCAGACAGTTCGACGGCGTCGCGCAGGTCGGCCTGCACGGCGACGGCGACGCCGCCCGCGGCGGTGATGTCGGCGACGACCCGCCCGGCGCCGTCTGCCGACGATGCGTAATGCACGACGACGGAAGCGCCGGCCTCGGCGAGTCGCCGGGCGATGACAGCGCCAATTCCGCTGCCGGCTCCGGTGACCCATGCGGTGCGATTGTGCAGGTCGAGTAATCGGGAAACGGGAGGGACAGGAGGAAGGTTCATGCTAGTCTGATCGAGGTGCCCTCGGTGGCGGACTGCAGGAGGGCCTGAATGGTGCGCACATTGTTGCGCGAATCTGCGAGGCTCACGCGTGGCGCTGCGCCGTTGAGAATCGCGTCCGCCATGTCTTCGACTTCGCCGGAGTACAGATGTTCCGGACCGGTGATGCGGCGCGTCTCGAGCGCGTCGAACGCCGTGCCAATCATGATGTCAGCGGCAGCACCGGGCTTGAACGGCCGGGGAATGATGATCATGCCTTCGGAGCCGACGATTTCCATGTGCGTGCGGAAGGACATGCGCAGGCTGCTGTCGAACTGTGCGATCGCGCCGTTCGGCCAGCGCAGTGTGCCGGCGAACGAATCGTCGACGCCGCTCTTGCCGAACTCGGCATGGCCGAACACAGTGAGCGGTTCGCGACCCATCATGGTGCGCATGTAGTTGATCGGATAGCAGCCCACGTCCCAGATGCTGCCGCCGCCGAGCGACTGATTCAGCCGGATGTTCGATTCGGCGTCGATTTGAAAGGAGAACGAGCCGCGCATCAGGCGAATGTGGCCGATGGCGCCGGAAGAGATCAGTTTCTTGATTGCGATCGTTTGCGGGTGATGCCGGTACATGAAGGCCTCGGCCAGCACGACCTTGTTCTCTCTGGCGGCGGCGGCCATGGCGTCGATTTCCTGAACCGTATTGGCGAGCGGCTTTTCGCAGAGCACGTGCTTGCCGGCGTGGGCGGCCTTGATCGCCCATTCTGCGTGCATGCTGTTGGGCAGCGAAATGTAGATCACGTCGATGTCCGGTGCAGCGAGGAGTTCGTCGTAGCTGCCATATGCCTGTTCGATGTTCCATTCGGCAGCATAGGCGCGTGTGCGCTCGAGATCGCGGCCGGCGACGGCGGCGAGTACATTGCGCGCTGAAGAACGCAGCGGCGGAATCAAGGAGCGATTGATGCGGGCGGTGCTCAGCAGGCCCCAGCGCAGGATTCGTGGATTCGACATGGGTGCATTATGCGCCTTTCGGAGGCGGTTTTATACTCCGGGCATGATTCGTTTTGAACACGTTGCATTCAACGTCCCCGACGCGCGCGCAACTGCGCGCTGGTACTGTGACCATCTTGGTTTCGTCATCGTTCGCCAGCAGGGTGAGCCGCCGTATATGTCGTTCGTGGCTGATTCCGGCCGCAACATGATGTTCGAGTTCTACACGCGCGATGACGTTGCGTTGTTCGATCCGAGTGGCATGCACGACGTGACCACGCACGTCGCCATGCACACCGACGACATGGATGCGGATCGGGCGCGGCTGATCGCCGCCGGGGCGACGGCGAGCGGTGAGATCACGCTGACGCCGGCCGGCGACAAGCTCTGCTTTTTGCGCGACCCGCACGGCGTAATCCTGCAGCTGTGCCAGCGCAAGGTGCGCATGCTGTGATGGGCATCGACATCGATAAAACATTTGCGGCCCTGCGAGAGCGACTGCAGCAGGTCAACGACATCGAGCGTGCTGCGGCTGTGCTCGGGTGGGATCAGGCCACATACATGCCTGCCGGTGGTGCAGCTGCACGTGGGCGACAGATGGCCATCCTCGGGTCGCTGGCGCACGAACGCTTCACCGATCCGGAGGTTGGGCGCTGGCTGGACGCACTGCAGTCCTGGGCGGAGGCACGCGGTGCGGACGATGACGACGCTGCGCTGGTGCGCGTGGCTCGACGGCGATATGAGCGCAGCGTGCGTGTGCCGAATGCGCTCGTGGCGGAGATGTCGGCGCATGAGGCAGAGTCGTATGACGTGTGGACGCGAGCGCGGCCGGCGAACGACTTTGCTGCGGTGCGCCCGCTGCTGGAAAAAACCGTCGAGCTGTCGCGGCGTTACGCCGAATGCTTCGCACCGTATGAGCACATCATGGACCCGTTGATCGACGCATACGACTACGGGATGCGGGTGAGCAGCGTGAGCAAAGTCTTCGCCGAACTGCGCACGCAGCTTGCGCCGCTGGTCGAAGCAGTCACGGCGCAGCCGGAGATAGATGATTCATTTCTGCGACGGATGTTTCCCGAGCAGAAGCAATGGGATTTCGGCGTGGACGTCGCGAAAGATCTGGGCTACGATTTTGTGCGCGGCCGTCAGGACAAGACGCATCATCCGTTTTGCACGACGTTTTCGATCGGCGACGTGCGCATCACGACGCGGTTCCGAGAGAACGACCTGGGCGACGGACTGTTCAGCACTGTGCATGAGGCAGGGCATGCCATGTATGAGCAGGGGATTGATCCGCGCTATGAGGGCACGCCCCTGGCTGACGGAACGAGCGCCGGCGTGCACGAGAGTCAGTCGCGGTTGTGGGAGAACGTCGTCGGCCGCAGCCGTGAGTTCTGGGAGCACTATTACCCGAAGCTGCAGGAGCGCTTTGCAGGAACGCTTGACGACATCGGAGTGGAGCAGTTCCATCGGGCGATCAACAAAGTGCGGCGATCACTCATCCGCGTTGATGCGGACGAGCTGACGTACAACCTGCACGTGATCGTGCGCTTCGACCTTGAGCAGCAGATGCTCGAAGGGACGCTGGCGGTGAAGGATTTGCCGGAGGCGTGGCGTGCGCGTTACGCGAGCGACCTGGGAATTGCGCCCGTCGACGACCGCGACGGTTGTTTGCAGGATGTGCACTGGTTCGGCGGAATGGTGGGTGGTGCGTTTCAGGGCTACACCCTGGGCAATATTCTGAGTGCGATGTTCTATGAATCCGCGTTGTCCGCACATCCGGAGATCCAGCTGCAAGTGCGCAGCGGGAAGTTCGATATGCTGCACAAGTGGCTGGTGGAGAACATCTATCGACATGGCAGCAAGTACACCGCGCCGGAATTGATTCGGCGGGTGACCGGCCGAGATCTCGACGTAGGGCCGTATGTGAGTTATCTGCGCGGCAAGTACGGCGGCTTGTATGGACTCGGTTAGGGGTGCGAAAACAACTACCTAATATTAGGTGGTCGCCTCTTGGGGAGTGCGCAAAGCCCAATTGGTATCCGCGAAACACGCCATCGCCCGCCCCCTTCGGGGGCGGGCGATGGCGTGTTTCGCGGGTTTCATCAATTGGATTTTGAGCATTCCCGCC
>CAXNFZ010000275.1:0-3874 GCA_964201495.1 Chloroflexota bacterium
TCCGGCGGTGACTTCTGATTCCCCTTTCAGCGCCAGCGCACCAGCCACAACGGGACCGCGGCCGGTGGTGAGCGCGGGTGAACAGCGCATTGGATCGTTTGATACCGTGTACGAGATCGGGGACGATCGCTACGACGAAAGCTTCCCGATTCACGGTGCGATGGGCGAGCTGATTGGCGAATGTGGCGCGTCGATCGTCGAGCGCATCGATGTCGGATCCCCGGCGCGCGTCGTAGCTGTGGCGGTGTGGCTGTTCGATAAGGGCGATTTTCAAAGCACGACGAAGGTGCTGGTGTCCGACTTCGCATTTGCTGACACGGCACTGCGCGACAAACTGCGCAATCGTGGCGATGCAGTGCAGGCGCGGCCTGGCTCATTCGAGATCGTGACGTCTGCCTTGCGCGTGGAGGTGGAAGTCACCATGCTCGAGTGTGCGCCGGTGGGTGGTGCGTCAAGCGGTTACTTCGAGAAGCTTGGCCTGCACTTCAACGTATATCGCAAATAGCTCGACGCTTGCGGCGCAGATGGAGGTGTGGCGATGGACTTGCAGGAAATACTATGGCCTGCCGTGCTGCACGCTGGAGCGCGCACATTTGACTTGCTCGAGTGGCGCTCGCGGGAGGACCTCGTGCCGCATACGCTGTATGCGGCCGGGCAGTTCGCCGGCCTGTGCATCGCCCCGCTCGAACACGGCGCCTCGGACGCCTGGCTGCGCTGGGCGGCGGTGCAGGACGGCGCACCGCTGCGGCTGTTGCAGGAGCTTGTCGACGCGCAGGCAATTCGTCTGCGGGGAGATCGGCTGCGCACGATCTGGGCGGTGGACGTGCGCGGAAGCTGGCTGAACCATGCGCTGCGTGAGCGCGGATTCGGCAAAGTCGATGAGATCGTGACCTATGAGCTGGCCGACCCTGGTGTGGCTTGGCGACCGAAAGGTGATGTGCCGATTGTTACGGCCAGCGAGTCGCACATCGACGCACTCGTGGCGGTCGACGCGCGTGCCTTTGCGGCCCCGTGGCGTTACCCCGGCTTTGTGCTGCGTGCGGCCTTGTCAACGCTGGACGCAGCGAGCGTATTTGCTGTGGCGATCAGCGCTGATCAGCCGATCGGCTACGTATTCGCAATCGCACGCGACGCGGAGGCGCATGTCGTTCGGCTTGCCGTGGATCCGGAGCACAGCCGACGCGGCATCGGCAGCGCGTTGCTGCAGCATGCGATCGCGCAGCTGCATGGGGCCGGCGCCGGGTCCATCACGTTGAACACAGTCGCATCACTTCCCGCCGGTCATCTCTATCGACGGCTTGGGTTCATGCCGCTGCGCATCGGCGTGGACGTGCTGCGTTTGGCGCTGTAGAGCAGTAGTCTCGTGTGAAGGCACGTGTTTACGTGTTGAAGAGTATGAGCAGATCCAGCAGATCCAGCAGATCCGATCGCCCCCGACCATCCGACAGGCCAGCACCGGCGCCTGGCGAGCCGAGCAATGCCGCACGGGCGTTCGTGCTGCTGCTGCTGACGATCGCCGTTGCCGGCATCTTCACCGCGCTCGTACGCGGCGTGACGCCGCTCCTGCGTGCTGCGCCGACGCCGACCGCTGCGCCGACGCCGGCGCCTGCGCTGGCCATCGAAAATCGTCCGGCGCCGGCGCCTGTGCAGGCGCGCCGCATCGGGATCGTGAGCGGTCATCGTGACAATGATTCGGGTGCGGTGTGTGCGGATGGGCTGACCGAAGCGTCATTGAATTTTCGGCACGCCAGCCGGGTTGCGGAGCTGTTGCGGGCGCAGGGATACGAGGTAGAAATCCTGGGCGAGTTCGATGCGCGGCTGAAAGGCTATCGTGCTGACGTGTATGTGAGCATCCACGCCGACTCATGCCAGTTCATCAATGAATTGGCGACGGGCTATAAAGTTGCCCGTTCGCGCCACAGCGCCCTGCCGGAGGTCGAAGACCGGCTGGTGAATTGTCTGTCGGAGAAATACGAGCGCGCGACAGGGCTGCGGTTTCATCGCAATACCGTCACGGCGAACATGCTCGAGTATCACGGCTTCTACAAAATTGACGCACAGACTCCGGCTGCAATTATCGAGACCGGCTTCATGAACCTCGATCGTGCCGTCATCGATGGGCGTGCAGACGATGCCGCGCGCGGGATCGTTGAGGGCATCGTGTGCTTTCTCGGAGGGTAAAACTGCAATGGCTGATCAAATGCGTGAAGACTTGCCACGCTGTCAAAATGCAAAGTCCCCACTCCAACACAGATGGCTCACTATTTTGCTGGTGATCGCAGCTTCGCTTTGGATGGCCCTCGGCGCAGTGCCGAGTGTCGGTGTATACGCTGAGGCGACGGCGCAGCGCGAAACGCGGCGCGGCAAATGGATCGAAGTGCGCCTCGCAACCCAGCGGCTGTACGCATGGCAGAGCGGGCGCATCGTGATGAGCACGGCGATTTCCAGCGGGCTGCCGCGCACGCCGACGGTACGCGGTTCCTTTCGTATTCAGCGCAAGTATCGTCGTGTGCGTATGCGCGGACCTGGCTATGACCTTCCCAATGTGCCGTATTCCATGTTCTTTTACAAGGGCTACGCAATTCACGGCACGTACTGGCACAACAATTTCGGCCGGCCGATGAGCCACGGCTGCGTTAACCTGCCGACCGCGAAGGCGGCGTGGCTATATCGCTGGGCGCCGATCGGCACACTTGTGGTCGTGCATTAAGGCTGTGGATCACGGCCACGCAGCAGGAAAGCATCGGAGATCAGCGTGCAGAGAGGACGAATTCCAACGATGATCCTGCGCGTGATCATGGTGCTGGCGCTGTTCGGTGCGGCGGCCCCAGCGGTGTGGCGTGAATGGCGATCGGAACGCGCATGGGCGGCGCTGCGAGCGAGTGGTGTGCTTCGCATCGGCATCGATCCATCGGCGCAGCCGCTGTCGTTTTTTATGCCGGATGGGTGGACCGGCTACGAAGCCGACATGGCGCGTGCGCTGGCAGCGGATATGGGCCTCGCGTCGCAGGCCGTCCTGATCGGCTACGACGGACGATTCGATGCGCTGCAGACCGGGCAGATCGACGTGTTCATCTCGGCGGCGACGCTGGAAGACGGCCGGCCGGATTTTGTCTGGTCGGAGAGTTACCTGGACATGGGGACGCGCCTGATCGCGCCGGTGCAGGAAAATGTGCGGCAGGCGGCGGACCTCGAACATCGGCGTGTGGCCGTGGCGCGCGGCAGTGCTGCTGATCGGAGCGTGCGCTACTGGGTGCGGCGCGTGGCGGGGCTGGAGCGCGTGGCTGTGGAGGACGACGTGCGCGCCATCGAGGAACTGCGCGCCGGGCGTGTTGCAGCCGTGTTCGTATCCGCAGAAGCAGCGCTGCGTGCTGGGTGTCCATCGCGCGGCTCGGGAGAGAACGGCGCCGGCGAGCGCTGCGTGGCGATTTCACCGACGACGTATGCCGTGCTGATGCGCGCCGGCGAGCAGCGGCTGCTGCACGAGATCAATGCGGCGCTGAGGCGCCTGCGCGAAGGTGAACTGCCGCGTCGCTGGCAGGTGCGCTGGTTTTCTCCGACTTCTGCGCCATGAGCAGATCGTAGTCGACCAGCCAGTCGCGTCGTCGTGCGCCGGGGGCGCCGAGCGCGGCGAGCTCGTGTGCCAGATGCGCGCTCGTGACGGCGCGGCCGGGCAATTTCCAGGCGTCTGGCCCGATGCGATTGCTGACGATGAGCAGCCCGCCGGGACGGAGCACACGCAGCAGTTCAGCGATCACGGCGCGGCGATCGGGCATGAACTCGAGCGCTTCGAGGCAGGTGACGCACGCGTAGGCGTCGGCGGCGAATGGCAGGTTTGCCGCGTCGGCGCGATGCAGGCGCACGCGATCGGTGG
>CAXNFZ010000276.1:0-3866 GCA_964201495.1 Chloroflexota bacterium
GGGGTCGGTAGAGGCCGACGCGCACAGTGAGGTCAGTGGACGACAGATCGGCAGGCAGCGGGATGCGGCGCACATCGGAGACGACGTCGGCGGTGCGCCACCAGCGCGTCGGGAAATTGCCGCTGGCCGCCGGGCCGTCGGCCTGGGCGACGAGGATGTCTCCGGCGTAGAGGTGCACGAAGACGGTGTACTCCTCGGGGAAGTCGGCGGTGGCGCGCCAGCGCAGCGATACATCGACAGCGTCGGCGCTGATCTGCGTCCGCTGGGCGGTGCCGGCGATGAGCTCGGCTCGTTCGAAGCGGGCGAGGGCAGCCGTCGGCTGTGCTGCAGCGGGCGTGGGCGCGATCGCGGCGAGCGTGTAATTCGGCCGACCGATGGTGCTGCCGCCGGCGTCGGTGGTTTCGAGAAAGCGGCCCGCGGCATCGATGAAGCCGACGTCGATGGCGAGCGCGCTCTGGACCAGTGCGGGGATCTTTGTTGCGCGCAGTGAAAATTCGTCAGGCAGCCGGATGCGAATGCGTTCGACGACGATTTCGTTCGGCCGCCAGTATTGCATTTCGTACATGCCGCCTCCGCCGGGGGATTTGTAGAACGCGATTGCTGTCGGATCGGTGGCCGGCGTCTGCAGCACGCGCACGAACAGCGTAGTGTCCTTCGCTGTGGGAGCGAGCGCCTGCATGTAAAGCGATACATCAAGCGTGCGGTCGTCGCCGACCCGGGCGGCGGGCGTGTTGACGCGGTAGCCGATCCAGCGGATTTGTCCATCGAAGACTAGCTCGGTGGGGGTGAGATCGGTGGGGAGCGGGGCGTCGGCGGCGAGCCGCGCTGGCCGAGCGAACGCTGGCTGAATCACCAGCGGCTGCGCGGCCAGGGTAAGCGCAGCGAGTGCGCTGACGATGCATGCAGCAAATGCAGGTCGGTTTACCAGCCGCAGCAGGCCTGCTGCCCACAGCGTCGATGTCGCGGCGATGACTGGAAAGAGCAGGCGGCCCTGGCTGGCCAGCGTAATCGAGGTCCAGCGCAGGAACGCCGCGAACGTCGCTGCGAGCACGGTGGCGCACAGCACCGCGATGATGGTGCGAACGCTGTACGACGTGCGGCGTTGCCCGTCGGAGTTGTGCGTGAATTCGTCACGGGCGATGAGCAGCAGCCCGCAGCCGCCGAGTGCGAGCAGAATTTCGAGTGCGTCGTAGATCGGCGCGGGCAGGGCGATGTTCACCGCGCCGAACAGCCCCCAGTACGCCATGTAGAAGCCCTCCCACTCCCCGAGGAGTTGCAGCGCACTGGGCGCGGCTGTGCGCAGGCCGGCAACTTCGGCCATGCGAAATGTGCCGGTCGGGTCGCCGTAGAGCTGCAGGTTGCGCACGTACCACCAGCCGGCGATCGCGGCGATGGGCAGGGCGAGGGCGAGAGCGTGGAGGATGACGACGGACGTCCTGCTCTGAGCGAGGCGAGGGGATGGACGAGAGACGACGGATGACGGACGACCGCGGCCGTCCGTAGCCATGCGCAGCAGCACTGCGCCGGGGATGAGGGTGGCGACGACGAGGCCGGAGACTTTGGTGAGCGCGGCGCAGCCGAGCACGAAGCCGAGCAGGAGCGAGCGCCGCAATGTGGGTGGAGAAGTCAGCTGTCGTGCGCCGAGCAGCAGTGCGCAGGAGACGAGCGCAGTGGCGAGCGTGTCGTTGTTCACGCTGGCCATGATGTGCACGAACATCGGATTGAACGCCGTGAGGCCGGCTGCGAGTGCGGCGACGTCGGTGCGTCCGGAGAACAGCAGCGCCAGCGACCATGTCGCGGCCACGGCGACGCCGCCGCAGAGCACGCCGAACAGGCGCAGCAGGGTCCACGCCAGAACATTACCGGTGGGCAGGCCGGTCGTGGGCGGATGCAGCATTTGGTTGAAATTGTCGAAGGCGTCGGCGCGGCCCTGGCGGGAATGCGGGTTGTGGCGCCAGGTCAGTGCGAAGTCGCTGCGATCGAACGGCTGCACCATCGCAGCGAGGATGGCGTAATAGAGCGGTGGCTGACTGCCTTCCTGCTGCCACGGCGCCTGTTCCATGCTCAGGCCAGTCTGCTGAATTGGAAGCGAGCTGTCATTTGCGAGATGCTGTGCGAGTGCCACGTGCAGCGGCTCGTCCGATACTTCGAACGCCGGTGTGGCGAGTGCGTACAGCACGGCGATTACAAAGTAGGCGGTGAGAATCAGACGAAGCGGGCGGACCGGCTGCGGCAGGCGCAGGAATTGCTGATGGAGGAACCGGTGCAGCGGTGAAAAATGTCGAGTCATCTGCATGACCTGTATGTGGGTTGCCGACGATGTATTTACGTCGCGTTCGAGCGGCGCAGGTTGCGCATTTCCGGCACGAGGATGAGTGACGCAGCCAAGATCATGCCTGCGCAGACGAGACCCATCGTGGAGATGGGCACAGCTTCGACCAGTTGAAAGGCGAACAGCGGTGCGATGATGCCGCGCACACCGGTGAAGAACGTGTGCACGGACATGTATTCGGCGACGTGTTCGGGCGGTGAAAACTTGGTCACCCACAGGCTCCAGGCAAGCTCACCGCCTGCTGCTGCAGCACCGAAGACAATAGCGCTGGCAAACAGGCCGACGTCGCTGTTGCCGATGAAGAAGCCCGCTGTGCCGAGCGCAAAGCCGATGTTCAGCACGATGCGCATGGCGAAGAAATTCATGCGATCGAACAGGCGGCCCCACAGCGGTGTCAGCGCGATGCGCACCAGGCTGGGGACGACGATCGTGAAGAGGGCGATGCGCTGCGGTTCGAGCGCCATGCCGAAGCGTGGATTGGCGAGGTACTCCACGCGCAGCGGCACCATCATGAGGTTGGCGATGCCCATCAGCATCCAGGCGAGAAGCGTATAGCGCAGCGTGCGGTCGGTGCGAATGTGCCGCATCGCGCGGAAGGGTGACGCGCCGACGGATGCGGCGTCGTGCGGCAGTGATCGTGAGGGAATGCGGTTGATCGTCCACGCAGCGAAGGCGAGCGCCACGGCGAATGCGACCAGCATCCAGCGAAAATTGCCGATGTCGGCCGAGAGAATGCGACCGCCGATTTCTCCGGCAGCAGCGGCCACAGCGACGCGAATGACCAGCGCGCGAGAGACGAAATGTCCGCGCCTGCGCGGTTCGTAGTTCGCCTGATAGGCGAACGTCAGCAAAGGGATGGTGAGATTAACGCACGCCATCGCCAGCATTGCGCCGGCGGCGTAGAGTGCAAGCGTCGGCAGCGCAGCGCTGAGAGCGAAGCCGGCGGCGCCGACGGTGAAGATCACGGCGGCGATGCGCGTGGCCGGCTTGCCGCTGCGCGACGCGAGCGGCACCAGCCATAATGTCGCCAGCAGGCCGACGTTGCCGCCGGCGGCGATGAGTGACTTCGTGAGTGAGTCCGCGTGCAGAGCGCGCACAGCGATCAGGATGAGAAAAGTAGACGAAGCGCTGTCGATCATTCCGGCAGAAAACGAGCGCAGCCGGTCGTAAAGGTAGGTTAGGCGGGTATCTTCTTCAGGTGTGTTCATGCGTTCCGCACGCGGCGCAGCGCCAGGGCAGCGAGCGCGAGCACGACGAGTTCCAGGGCGAACAGGGCGGTGTAATTGTCGAAGCGCAGTGCTCCGACGGGCAGCTGGAATCCATTCAGGCCATCGAGCACGGCGCCGAAAACGATTGGTGCGACGCCGGCTGTGACGTTGACGATGACCGAGTATGCGGCGAAGCCGGTGGCGTTGTTGTCGGCCGTGGCGAGTGTGTTCATGGTGAGGCGTGTGTTGAACAGCTCGAAGAGCCACGCGAAACATTCAGTGACGACGAGAAGAACCGGCGCGATGAAAATGCCGAGCGTGCTTCC
>CAXNFZ010000277.1:0-3840 GCA_964201495.1 Chloroflexota bacterium
ATCGCCCGCCCCCTTCGGGGGCGGGCGATGGCGTGTTTCGCGGATACCAATTGGGCTTTGCGCACTCCCGTGGATAGCGAACATCCGCTATAACTATCCACTATCCACTATCACTACTCCTTCTTCCACCGCCCCGCCCTCACCCTCGCCCGCGCGCTGCTCGGCGCGACGCTCGTGCGCATCACCGCCGATGGCGTGCGCATCGCCGGGCGCATCGTCGAGACCGAAGCATACGGACAGGATGACCCGGCTTCGCACTGTTACCGTGGCCGCACCGCGCGCAACGCGCCGATGTTCCTCGCCGGCGGCCACGCCTACGTGTACTTCACCTACGGCATGCACTTCTGCATGAACGTCGTCTGCGACCAGGCCGGCGTCGGCGCGGCGGTGCTGCTGCGCGCCGTTCAGCCGCTGGACGGCATCGACGAAATGCGTCGCCGTCGGCCGGGTGTGCGCGACCGCGATCTATGCAATGGCCCAGCCAAACTCTGCCGCGCGTTTGACATTGGCCGCGATCAGAACGGCCTCGACATGCTTGCCCCCAATTCCCCGCTGCGCATCGAAGCCGGTTCGCCCATCCCCGATTCGCTCGTGCGCACAACACCGCGCATCGGCCTCGGCCTGAAGTTACCCCAGGCAGCGCGCGAGGCGCCATGGCGATTCGTGGCTGAAGATCACAGCTGACCATCGTCCTTCCGTCGTCTGTCGCCCATCATCCATTGTCAGCCATTCGTCCCCTCGCTACGCTCGGAGCAGACCGTCTGTCATCCATCATCCCATCATCATCCGTTGCCAAATTTGTGCTAAAACTCTCCCCATGGCATTTCTGGCAGGCGATATCGGGGGAACGAAAACACTGCTCGCACTCTATGCGAGCGCACAGGATCTGCACCATCCACTGGCGGAGAACAGCTTCCCCAGCAGCGATCACGACAGCCTCGAAGCGTGCGTCCGCACATTTCTGGCGCAGACCGGGGCGACGATCGAAGCGGCAGCGTTTGGCGTCGCCGGCCCGGTCATTCGCGGCGCAGCGCGCGTCACGAATCTGCCGTGGCAGATGAACGAAACGGATCTGGCCGCCGCCTCAGGCGCGCGCGCAGTGCGCCTGCTGAACGACCTCGAGTCGATCGCCAACGCGATTCCCGTCCTCGACGAACGCGACGTGATGCAGCTCAACGACGTGCAGGCCGACGCAGGCGGCGCCATCGGCGTCGTCGCTCCCGGCACAGGTCTGGGCGAAGCTTTTCTCGTGCGCGAAAACGGCGGTTACCGCGCACATCCGTCCGAAGGCGGACACTGCGATTTTGCGCCCAACACCGATCTGGAAATCGAAATGCTGCGCTTCCTGCTTCCCGTGTTCGACGGGCACGTCAGCTACGAGCGCGTCTGCTCCGGCATCGGCATCCCGAACATCTACAACTTCATGAAGTGGTCGGGCTACGCCGAACTGCACGAGATCGAAGAGCAGCTGGCGGCCGCCAAAGACCCGACGCCCATCATCATGACCAACGCCATGTCCGACGCGCCGTCCCCGCGCTGCAAGGCCACGCTCGATATGTTCTGCTCAGTGCTTGCGGCGCAGGCGGGCAATCTGGCGCTGACGGTGATGGCAACCGGTGGCCTGTACCTGGGAGGCGGCATCCCGCCGCGCATCCTGCCCGCGCTGCAGCGCGGATCATTTCTGCAGAGCTTCCTGAACAAGGGCCGCCTGCGCAGCCTCATGGAGCGCGTGCCGCTGCGCGTCATCGTCAACAACAAGGCCGGCCTGATCGGCGCAGCGCGAGCAGCGACGGCGCTGTAGGGGCGACGCAAGCAACAGGGCGATGCTTGCGTCGCCCTCTACGAAGACCGCGCCCGCCACGCCTCGACGTTCGCGCGAATCTGTGCGATATGAGAAGGAATATGCCCGGCATACATCCCCAGCCACGCGTCGAGCGTGACCTGACGCTTCATCTCAGGGTGGAAATACGAACGAGACCAGATTTCTGCCATCTGACTGGCCAGCAGTTCGTGCGTCATCTTGCGCACAAGTCGCAGCAGCGCCAAAGCGTCACCCGTGTCGCGCCGGTGATAGTCCAGCACCACAGCCCACACGTCCTGGTCGTAGCCGAAGATGACCGATCCGGGTTCCGTCAGCGCCTTGCGCACGCGAGCGTAGCTGTTCAGCTCGCTGTCCGCGAGATGAATGATGATCTCATGCACGCTCCACGCGCCTTCCACCGGCCGGAATTTCCACATCTCACGCGGTGCATCGGCCAGCGCCGCATCGAGCATCGCACAACCATCACCGTACAACGTCAAATTTGCAGCGCGATCATCGATGATGATCTGTCGCATCCATGGCAGGTGCTCCTGAATATGGTGCGATGAATTGCCCTCGATCCAGCCGAAAACAGGCTGTGAGTCCGTTTCGCTCGGCTTGCGGATCTTCGCATAAAACGCATACGGTTTCGCAAGATCAGCGACTTTCAATCCTTTCAGCAATGCCACGAAACGCGAATTGACCTCGTGCAGCATTTTGTCTACCTGCACCATCGGCAGATCGGCATATTTCTGGCGTAGCATTTCGTTGATCTCGTCATAGTTGTGAATCTGCACCGCAGATACGGACAAGCCCATCGCCGTGAAGCGCGGCTTACTCTGCAGCAGTGCCACGACACCCTTCTGCCACGCCGCGATGTGCACAAGGTGATCTTTCACTGTCCATCCCGCCTCGTCGGTGGGAATTGTCAACTGCGCTTCCGAGAGCGAATTGATAAATTCTCGCAACTCGGATACTGCAACGGCGTATGACTTCAATAGATGCGATTTAACTGGGCCTTTCATGTGGAAGCTAGGATAGCGCGGAATCTCATCAAGTCAAGCATAAAACGATCAGGACGAAGCAGGCAGCCTGGCTATATCACCATCCGAAAGCGCCGGCCGCAGCGCTGCAGCGATCGCCGCCGCAAAGCGCGCCGCAGCCGCCGGCTCGTACGTCATCCCCAGATCCGGCTCGATCAGCTCCAGCTCCATCAGCAACAGCCGATTGCTTTGTACGATGCAGTCGACGCGCGCGTATAACGGCGATAACGGCAGCTTCGACAGCATTCCACGCGCCTGCGCCACCCAGAATTTCGGTGCATCGAATGCGCGCCACGTGCCGCCGAAATCGGGCTGCGTCCTGTAGTCGCCCCGCCGCGGACGCTTGTGCACGCAGTGGCTGTACTCCCCCGCATAGAACACGAACGAGTACTCGCCGTCCTGCACGATCTCCTGCAGAAATGGCTGCACGATCACGTCGCTGTGCATCATCATGCTCAGCAGTTCTTTCTGATCGCGCAGCGCCGTCGCAGGTTCCGTCAGCCACGTCCGATACGATGTGGCGGATATCGTCGGCTTCACCACACAACGATTCCAGCCGTTGCTCTGGAGCACATACGCCAGATCCACCACGCGGTCGCGCGTGAGCAGCGCCATCGGCACGATCGGCACGCCACGCTTGTGCAAATCAAGCAGATAGTGCTTGTCGCTGTTCCAGCGCAACACCGCCGTCGGGTTCCACACGCGCGCACCAATCTGCGCCAGATGCGCCAGCCATTCGTCGAATTCCAGAATGCGCTTGTAGTAGTCCCACGTGCTGCGCACGACGACCGCGTCGAAGTCTTCCCAGACGACTTCCGGATCATCCCAAACCGCCGGCACTGCATGCACACCCATCGCGGCCAGCGGCTCCAGCAGGAGTCGATCGTCCGCCGTCAGGTGCGGCAGTTCGCGGCACGTCACCAACGCAACCGTGTTCATGCTGGGAATGATAGTGGATGCGCATCGACGCCGGGTGCGGTGTATCCGCAGTTTGGG
>CAXNFZ010000278.1:0-3835 GCA_964201495.1 Chloroflexota bacterium
GGGGTGGGAATAGCGCGCTTCACGGGATCTTTTTACCAACCCTGAACTGTTACGGTGAATACGACTAAGTGAGTCGCCAAAAGTTCTGGCGGCAGATTCGCCTCCCCCGCAAAGCGGGGGAGGCGAATCTGCCGGACAAAACTTATGGACAGGAACTTAGTTGAAGGTGCGGTTGAAGCCCTCGATCGCGGCCTTGAGTTTGGCGGTGGTGTCGTCTGTCAGGCGCTTATCGGTCATGATGGCGCTGACGATGTTCGGGTAGGACAGCTCGAGGTACTTGAGGAAGCTGGCTTCCCAGTCACCGATGCGAGCGACGGCGACCTTGTCGAGCAGGCCGCTGGTGGCGGCGAAGATGGCCGAGACCATGGCCCACAGCGGGCGCGGCTCGTACTGGCGCTGCTTGAGCAGCTCAGTGAGCTGACGGCCGCGCTCGAGCGTGGCGAGCGTGGTCTTGTCCAGGTCTGAACCGAAGGCAGCGAAGGCGGCGAGCTCGCGGTACTGCGCGAGTTCGAGCTTCATGCGGCCGGCGACCTGCTTCATCGCGCGCGTCTGCGCGTCGCCGCCGACGCGGCTGACCGAGATGCCGACGTTCATGGCCGGGCGGATGCCGGAGTTGAACAGGTCGGTTTCAAGGAACAGCTGGCCGTCGGTGATCGAAATCACGTTCGTCGGCACGTAGGCCGAGATGTCGCCGAGCTGCGTTTCGATGAGTGGCAGGGAGGTGAGTGAGCCACCGGAGCGCGGGTTGCGCACCAGTTTGTAGCCGTCGCCCATGGGCTTCATGTCGTGCTTGGCGTTCTCTTCACCGATGGCGCCGCCGTAGATCTTGCCGTTGACGCTCTCGCCGTTGCCCCAGTCGTTGGAGTCGTCGGTCTTGCGGATGACCCAGTCGTAGGCCATACGGCAGGCGCGCTCGAGCAGGCGGCTGTGCAGATAGAAGATGTCGCCGGGGTACGCTTCGCGCGCCGGCGGGCGGCGCAGCAGCAGCGAAACCTGGCGGTAAGCGTAGGCGTGCTTGGTCAGGTCGTCGTAGACGGCGAGTGCGTCATTGACGAACTGGCCGCCGATCGTCACGCCGCTTTCCATGATCTCTTCGCCCATGGCCGTGCCGGCGTAGGGAGCGATGTACTGGAGCGTGGCCGAATCCGATGCCGAAGCGACGACGACGATGGTGTATTCCATCGCGCCGTACTGCTCGAGGATCGAGACGACGCGGGCGACCTGGGCCAGCTTCTGGCCGATGGCGACATAAATGCAGACGACGCCCTTGCCCTTCTGATTGATGATCGTATCGAGACAGACCGTGGTCTTGCCGGTTTGGCGGTCACCGATGATTAGCTCGCGCTGACCGCGGCCGATCGGGATCAGGGCGTCGATGGCCTTGATGCCGGTCTGCAGCGGGGTGTCGACGTTGGCGCGCTTGATCACGCCGGGGGCGACGCGCTCGAGCGGGCGGAACTTGTCCGTCTGAATCGGGCCCTTGCCGTCGATGGGGCGACCGAGCGGGTCAACCACGCGACCGACGAGAGCCTGACCGACCGGCACTGAAATCACGCGCCCAGTCGAGCGGACCGTGTCCCCTTCTTCGATGTGGGTGTAGTCACCGAGAATGATGACGCCGACTTCTTCGGGTTCGAGGTTGAACGCCAGGCCGAGCGTACCGCTTTTGGTGAATTCCACCAATTCCTGCGCCTGCACGTTGACCAGGCCGGTCACGCGGGCAATGCCGTCACCGACTTGGGTAACGTTACCGACGTCCACAGCAGAAAGCGTGGATTCGAATTTGTCGATCTGAGTCTTGAGCGCCTGTGCAATGGCGTCGAGGCTGAATGGCGCCGCGTCCGAACGAATCATTTAGACTATCCTCCAGATAGGTATCTCAGATAGGTATCTGACAAAGAAATTAGCGTGTCAAGTATACCGGAGGTTTCAGGGTGCGGGGGCATGGGGGGTGCATTCGCCAAAAGGGGCGATTTTTTGTGCGTGAAAACCTCACCCCTGACCCCTCTCCCCCTGTGATTTCGCTTGTGTTTGGCCCGTGCCACGCTCGATGCGGCGCGCGAAATCTCGGCGGAGAGGGGCGGTCGACCACCGCATGCGTCTGCGCTCACAAGCAATCGAGGTGTGCGTCGACGAGTCTCCGCGTCTTCTGATGACAAGCGCCCCAAACTGCGGATACACCCTACAGAACGGGTGCATTCGCCAAAAGGGGCGAATACTTCTCTCACGCGAAGAACGCGAAGAACGCGAAGAACGCGAAGAGGTCTGAATTCCGTCGCCGAAGAAACTTTCTCAAGCGAAGGCACGGAAAAGCCATCACAAGCTTTTTCCTTTGCGTTCTTCGCGCCTTCGCGTGAGAAAAATCTTCAGCGGCAGAACGTCGCTACGGAATTTCGGATTCCAGCAGAGGCAGCGGATCAACCGTGATGCCGCCGACGGCAGCCTCGAAATGCAGGTGCGGGCCGAGGATGCGGCCGGTGGCGCCTGTGTAGCCGATCAGGTCGCCGGCGTCGACGAGGTCGCCGGGCTGCACGGCGAATTTCGACAAATGGCAGTAGATCGTAAACACGCTGCGCCCGTGGTCGATGACGACAACGTTGCCGCGGATTGGAAAGTTTTGTGTGGCGACAATTTTGCCGGCGGCAGCAGCGGCGATGGGCATCCCCTGACGTGACGGCATGTCTATGCCGCTGTGGTACGTTTCGAGCATTCCGCCGTTGAACGTGCGGCGCGTTCCGTAGTATGAAATGATTTTGCCGACGATCGGCTGCCGAAACGGCCCGGTCCAGTACTGCGCGCCGGTGAAATTCCGTTTGAAGATGCCGTTCAGCGCAGCGCGTTCCTCTTCATTGATATCGATCGCCAGCAGCGGCTCGAGCTTGGCGTTCACGGTGAGGTATTCGCGTCCGTAAGCGCCGGCGCCGATCTGGAAGCGCCCCTGTACTGTGCCGGGGATGCCCTCGTTGGTGACGCCGCGCAGGGATACTGTGTAGACGCCTGGATTTTGCAGCGCGTCGACGCCGGAGAGCGCCAGGTAGGTGTCGTCTTTCTGAACGAAGTTGAGCGGCTGCCCGGCGAGTGTGCCGACGAGCGACTGCAGCGGGCTGTAGGTCGTCACGCTGACGACGATGAAATCGCCCTGTGTGGGCAATTGCGGGCTGACGAACACCGAGCGAAACGGCTCGGGAAGGGCGGACGTCGGGCCGGCTGTGGGGATGCGCAGCCACTGGCCGGGGACGAGGCAGTCGGCGCAGGGGAGGATGTTGGCCCGCTCGAGCTTGCTGAGGGAGACGGCGTACTGCGCAGCGATGCCGGCAAGCGTGTCGCCAGCCTCCACACGATGCAGGCGCATGGGCTCGCCGGTGTCGTCCGGCAGAATCAGCTTCTGGCCGGCCAGCAGCAGGTCGCCGCGGGTGAGGCGATTCAGCTGAGCCAGCTGTCGAATCGTGGTGTTGTACAGCGCAGCGATAGCGTCGAGCGTCTCGCCGATTTGGACGGTGTGCGTGCGGACGACGGCGTCGTCTGCTGGTGGGGGAATCGTGGGAAGTGGGAGAAGCGGTTCGGCCGTCGCAGCGTCTTCGACGACCGGTGTGGACATTTCGATGCCCTCGACCGCTGCCGGTGGCTGTGGCGTCTCGGTTGGTACGGCTTCCTGCGCGCGGGCAGGTGCAAACGCCAGTGCGCACAAGAGTGTGCTGGCGGCGCACAGGCATAGTCGGAGACGAGCAGACAGGGTCATCACGTGAAATCGAATTACGAAACGATCTGGAAATCGAGATTAAGACGTAGCGAACGCGACTGGCTGCCTTGCTTTGTCATTCCCCGAATTGCATGA
>CAXNFZ010000279.1:0-3776 GCA_964201495.1 Chloroflexota bacterium
GGAAGAGGGAAGAGGGAAGAGGGAAGAGGGAAGAGGGAAGAGGGAAGAGGGAAGAGGGAAGCCCAGGATAAAGTCGTCTCCGACATCGTGTCAATCCCCTGCACGATCCCTCTTCCCTATCCCCTCTTCCCTCTTCCCTCCCGCGAGGCAGGCATTGCCGGAAAATAGCAGATAGTGATAGTGGATAGTAAGTGATAGCGGCTGGTTGAACCGGCCTGCTATCCACTATCCACTATCACTATCCACTATCACTATCTTCCGATCAGCGAATCGCCTTCTCGGATTCTTTGTCGAACAGGTGCATGTTGTCCATGTTCATGGCAACCGAAAGTTCGTTGCCGACGCGCGCCTTGCTGCGCGGGTCAACGCGCGCGAGGAACGTCTTGCCGTGGTTTTCGAGATACACGATCACCTCGTTGCCCATCAGCTCGGTCACATCGACCTTGCTCTCGACCAGCGCGGAGTGAATGCCCGGCGGCAGATACTCGGGGTCGTGGATGTGCTCAGGGCGAATGCCGAACACCACCTGCTTGCCCATGTACTGCTTGTACTGCGCCACCTTTTGCTCCGGCACACGCACACGGAAAGTGCCGCAGTCGACGTACGTGGTGCCGTCCGTATTGGTCAGCGTGGCATCGAAGAAGTTCATCGAAGGCGAACCGATGAAGCCGGCCACGAACAGGTTGTCCGGCCGATCGTAAAGCGTCTGCGGCGTATCGATCTGCTGCAGCACGCCGTCCTTCATGACGGCGATGCGGGTGCCCATCGTCATCGCTTCGGTCTGGTCGTGCGTGACGTAGATGAACGTCGTGCCCAGCTGCTGATGCAGCTTGCTGATTTCCGCGCGCGCCTGCACGCGCAGTTTCGCGTCCAGGTTCGACAGTGGCTCGTCCATCAGGAACACAGCAGGGTTGCGCACGATTGCGCGACACACCGCCACGCGCTGGCGCTGACCGCCAGAGAGCTGCTTCGGCTTGCGGTCGAGCAGGTGTTCGATGGCCATGCGCCGCGCCGCATCGCGCACGCGCTGGTCGATTTCCGCCTTGGGCGTCTTGCGCAGCTTCAAGCCGAACGCCATGTTGTCATACACGCTCATGTGCGGATACAACGCGTACGACTGAAACACCATCGCGATGTCGCGGTCCTTGGGGGGAACGTCGTTAACCACACGATCGCCGATGTAAATGTTGCCGTCGCTGATCTCTTCGAGACCGGCCAGCATGCGCAGCGATGTAGTCTTTCCGCAGCCCGAGGGACCGACGAAAACCAGAAACTCGCGATCAGCAACCTCAACATTGAGGTCGCTCACCGCATTCACGTCTCCGAATCGCTTGAAGACGTGCTCGAACCGTACACTTGCCATTGAATTTCCTCCGTCGACCATTGCGGTCGAATGCCCTGAAAAGGGTCTTAAGTAGCGAGGAGTATAGCGAGAGAGAAATTCTTGGCAAGCGGGGCGAATCGTGGATAGCAGATGGTGGTAGTTAACAGAAACGGGGCAATCCACTATCACTATCCACTATCACTATCTACTATCACTATCTACTATCTACTATTGCTCCCCGATCCACGCGCCTCGCTGCGTCGTCGGCAGCGTCCAGGCCCGCGC
Source organism: Chloroflexota bacterium (assembly GCA_964201495.1). Classification (GTDB taxonomy): domain Bacteria; phylum Chloroflexota; class Anaerolineae; order J036; family Brachytrichaceae; genus CANJQH01. Next base: position 1,610 of record CAXNFZ010000279.1, read on the forward strand.
GCTCAGCCCGAATTCGGCGAAGGTCTGCACCATCGCCTCACCGATCGAATCATGCCGATCTGCGCTGAACGCGATCAGCCCAGGGCCGGCGCCGCTCATCGCCACTGCGGTGGCGCCGGCTGCCAGCGCTGCCGCGCGCGCCTGCACCGCCCCCGGAATCGCCGGCAATCGATAGGGCTCGTGAATCCGGTCTTCCATCACGCGCGCCAGCAGCGCCAGGTCGCCGCGCCGCAGCGCCTCCACCACCAGCGCCGCCCGCCCGATATTGAACACGGCATCGGCGCGTGAATAGGTTGCCGGCAGCACGGAGCGCGCATGCGACGTCAGAAAATGCAGCTGCGGCACGCACACCGTCACGGTCAGCGGCGCAGTCGGCACGCACTCGGCGACCGGATGCCCGTCGCGGATCGCCACCACCACCAGTCCACCCAGCAGCGCCGGCGCCACGTTGTCGCCGTGGCCTTCAATGTCGCACGCGCGCGCCAAAATGCGCTGACGCCCAGCCGCGCTGGTCACACTGGCCGGCTCCAGCAGGTAACGCGCCAGCATCAGCCCGGCCAGCGTCGCCGTCGAGCTGGATCCCAGCCCGCTGCCCACCGGCACGCAATTCGTGCAGATCACCCGCAGATGCGCGCTGCGCACATCGAACGGCGCATGCAGCGTCAACTCTTCAAGCATCGTGCGCACGACCAGATGGCCGCCATCGGATGCCAGCACGCCCGCGCCCTCACCGTGCGTCTCCACCGCGATGCCCTGCACGGCCGGATCTTCGCGCAGCTCGAACGTGTTCCACAAATCGAGCGCGATGCCCATGGCGTCGAAGCCCGGGCCGAGGTTGGCCGACGTTGCCGGCACGTGTATACGAATCATGGCACCTCAGCCGATCGCCTCGAGCAGCGCATCGATCGTCGGCGGGATCATCACTGGCGTGGCTACGCCTTTGATCGCCGTGTCCGGATCCTTCAGACCATGACCGGTCAGAACAGTCACCACGACCTTGCCCTTCACATCGATTACGCCTTCGCAGATCGCTTTGCCCAGCGCCGCCAGGCCTGTCGCGCTCGACGGTTCGCAGAAGATGCCCTCGGCGCGTGACACCTGCCGGTACTGATGCAGGATTTCAGCATCACTCACCGCAGTAATGTGGCCATCAGATTCGTCCAGCGCCCGCACCGCCTCGCGCCAGCGCGCCGGATTGCCGATGCGAATAGCCGTCGCAATCGTCTCAGGATGTTCGACCACGCGCCCGAGCACAATTGGCGCCGATCCTTCGGCCTGCCCACCGAGCATGTGCGGCAGCGAATCGCACTTGCCGTCGCGGAAATATTCCTGAAAGCCCAGCCAGTACGCAGTGATATTCCCAGCGTTGCCAACCGGCAGGGCCATGTAATCCGGCGCCCGTCCGAGCGCATCGACGATTTCGAACGACGCCGTCTTCTGTCCCTGAATGCGCGCCGGGTTGATGGAGTTCACGAGCGCGATCGGCGCGCGCTCGGTGGCTTCGCGCACCATGCGCAACCCATCATCGAAGTTCCCGTCGATGGAAATCACCTGCGCGCCGTACGCCAGCGCACCCGCCAGCTTGCCGGCAGCGATCTTGCCGTCCGGCACCAGCACCACGCATTTCAGCCCGGCGCGCGCGGCATACGCCGCAGCCGACGCAGCTGTGTTGCCGGTGCTGGCGCAGATCACCGTCTGCGCACCATCGGCGACGGCCTGCGTCATCGCCGCAGTCATGCCGCGGTCTTTGAAAGAGCCCGTCGGGTTGAGCGCTTCGTATTTGATGTACAGCTCGAAGCCGCCGCCGAACAGCTCGGCCAGGCGCGGCGCAGGAATCAGCGGCGTATTGCCTTCGAGCAGCGTGACGGGCGGCGTTTCCGGCGCAACATCGACGCGATCGCGATACGCCGCGATCACGCCCGGCCAGGCGCGTTGGGTCTGTGACGACATGCGGCCGATCATACCTTTTGTGACTACGCCGGCGCACGGGGGTGCATGCGCTGTTGGGGGCGAATTTCGACAGCAGATTTGTCTCACGCGAAGGCGCGAAGAACGCGAAGGAAAGAGCTTGTGATGGCTTTTTCGTGCCTTCGCTTGAGGAAGTTTCTTCGGCGACGGAATTCAGATCTCTTCGCGTTCTTCGCGTTCTTCGCGTGAGAAATGCATT
>CAXNFZ010000280.1:0-3729 GCA_964201495.1 Chloroflexota bacterium
GACCACGCTGTGCGCAGAATCTCCTGCACGGAAGCATCTCCGTTTTCGATGCGTGTCAGCGCGCGCGCCAGTGCGCGCCGCTCGGCAACCGTGTGCTGCAGCATTGCGTCAACGATGCGCCGCAGTATGCGTGCGCACGAACGAAACGATCTCTTCGAGGGGCGTGCCCGGCCCGAAGATTGCGGCGACGCCAGCCTGCTTCAGCGCGGGCACGTCTTCCTCCGGGATGATCCCGCCGGCGAATACCGACACATCTTCCATGCCTGCCGCACGCAGCAGTTCGATCACTCGCGGCAGCAGCGTGTTGTGTGCGCCGCTGAGAATGCTCAGGCCGACGGCGTCCACGTCTTCCTGCATCGCCGCTTCAGCGATCATCTCCGGCGTCTGACGAAGACCGGTATAGATCACCTCCATGCCGGCATCACGCAACGCACGCGCGATTACCTTTGCTCCACGATCATGACCGTCCAAGCCAGGCTTGGCGATCAAGATGCGCAGACGTGCCGACGCAGCAGCGCCAGCCGAGACGCCATTCACAGGGGTGGAAGTAAAGTCAGACATGGTGTATCCACGTATACGATCCGAGAATTCATCTATTGTAGAGGCGAGTTGCGCGGCGCACCCGCCGGTCGCGGGTAACGCATGGGCGTGTGCGCAACCTTGTCGATCAACACAAGCGCTCGCTTGTCTTCCATTCCTGGCAGCGCAATCGGTTCGATGCTTCGCAAAGAACCACCCAGGATTTGAATAGCAGCGGCGGCTGTGGCGGCCTCTTCTGCTGCTGCTCCACCTTTCATGGCAATACACAAGCCGCCGATCGTGGCGAACGGCAGCATATATTCCACCAGCGTCGGCAACGCCGCCACAGCTCGGGCTGTGACCACGTCGTAACGCGCACGCTCACTTCTGACATGTGCGAACTCTTCCGAACGCATGTGCAGCGCGCGCACGCCGGACAATTTCAAAACGCGAATCGCTTCTTTGCAGAAGGTGATCTTCTTGGTGGTGCTGTCGATGACAGTGACGCGCATTTCCGGCCGCGCAATTTTCAACACCAGTCCCGGAAATCCAGCACCCGTGCCAACGTCAAGCAGCGTCAGGCCGCTGCGCTCCGGGAGAACGCGCAACAACGTCAGGGAATCAATGAAGTGCAGTGCCAGCACCGCCTGTTCATCGGTAATCGCGGTCAGATTGAAGCGTGCGTTCCATTCACTCAGCAGCACGGCATACTTCGCAATCTGAGCCGCCTGTATTTCGGTCAACTCCACGTCGATCGCCGCAGCAGCGGCAAGAATATTCGAAATCTGCATGTACGTCGCATTGTAGGACAAGCGATGGTGCCCACAGGATATATCCGCAGTTAGGGGCAGATTTCGACAGCAGATTTTCCTCACGCGAAGAAAAAAGACTTTTTATAGCTTTTCCTCGCCTTCGCGCGAAGAAAATTCTTCGGTAACGGGATTTGGACCTCTTCGCGTTCTTCGCGGCTTCGCGTGAGAAGTACATTCGCCCCAAACTGCGGATGCGCCCCCTCCCGCAGGTCAACAGGTCACAGGGTCGCAGGGGGGAGTGCTCAAAATCGAATTGATGAAACCCGCCCCTTGAGTAAAATCGGTTTACTCAAATTTTTGTAACCGCTCATGCCAGTCAAGTTGCTGCCGTGAAACACGCCGTCTACTTTCGATCGGTCAATCAGTCGACAAGAAAAAACGTACCTACTCAGGCGAATCAATTTCTCAGCACAAAACACGCCATGACTTTCTCAGAGAAAGCAGAGAAAGCAGAGAAAGAAACAGCGTGTTTCCTGGGAAACATCGATCCTGGCCTGTGCAATTACGACAAACGAGGGACAGCGTGTTCCACGATGGGAAATACCGGTCTGAGAAAGGAAAAATAATTTCCATGTTCAACAAGCGAAGCATTCAGGATCTCGAACTCGGCGGCAAGCGTGTGCTCGTGCGCGTCGATTTCAACGTCCCCCTCAAGGACGGCGCCATCACGGACGACACGCGCATTCGTGCGGCATTGCCGACGATTCGCTATATCCTCGCCCAGGGCGCATCGGTCGTGCTCATGTCGCACCTCGGACGACCGAAGGGCGTCGACGCGTCGCAAAGCCTCGCCCCAGTCGCAGCGCGGCTGCGCGAGCTGCTCGATGCGCCGGTGGCATTCGCGAACGACTGCGTCGGCGCTGACGTCGAAGCGCAGGCGCAGGCGCTGCAGGCAGGCCAGGTTCTGCTGCTGGAAAACCTGCGCTTCCACAAGGAAGAGGAAAAGAACGATCCTGATTTCGCCAAGCAGCTGGCGAAGCTCGGCGATGTCTATGTGCTCGACGCCTTCGGCAGCGCCCATCGCGCGCATGCGTCGGTCGAGGCCGTGGCGCATTTCCTGCCGGCTGCGGCAGGATTGCTGATGGCCAAGGAAATCAACTTCCTCGGCAAGGTGCTCAGCGATCCCGAACGGCCGCTGATCGCCATCCTCGGCGGCGCGAAAATCAGCGACAAGCTGCCGGTGATCAACAATTTGATGCCGCTGGTCGACAAACTGATCATCGGCGGCGGCATGGCGAATACGTTTCTCGCCGCCGCAGGCTACGAGATGGGCAAGTCGCTCGTCGAGAAGGATGCCATCGAACAGGCACGCGAGCTGCTCGCCTGCTGCAGCGGAAAACTAATGCTGCCGATCGACCTCATGATCGCCGACGGATTCAGCAACGACGCAAATCATGAAGTCGTGACCGTCGGCGGCATCAAGCCAGGCTGGATGGCGCTCGACATCGGGCCGCACACCATCGAGCAATACCGCAAAGCGCTCGAAGGCGCGCGCATGGTCGTGTGGAATGGGCCGATGGGTGTGTTCGAAATGCCAAACTTCGCAACCGGCACCAATGCCGTGGCGCAGGCCGTGGCGGACTCCGGGGCGATCAGCGTCATCGGCGGCGGCGACTCCGTAGCTGCCATCGAACAGGCCGGTCTCACCGACCGAGTCACGCATATCTCTACCGGCGGCGGCGCCTCGCTCGAGTTCCTCGAAGGCAAAATGCTGCCCGGCGTGGCCGTCCTGCCGGAGAAATAGGGAATAGGGAATAGGGAAAATTTTACGTACACTTTTTCCCTCTCCCCTCTCCCCTCTCCCCTCTCCCCTCTCCCCTAACCCCCTTTCTTCCACGGCATGAACGCCGGCACTTCGCGCACGTACGCGGCATATTCGGGTTTCTCGCTCATCAGCGTGCGCTCGAGCAGCGCCACCCCGCTCACACGCACGAGAAAGAACGTCATCACAATTGGAGCAAAAATCGTCCACCACGCCCCAGCAGAAGCCGCGAGTGCAAAAACGCCCCACACCATCAACGCCTCTCCAAAATAGTTGGGATGCCGCGTATATGCCCACAAGCCGCGGCGCAGCACCTTTCCAGCATTGGCCGGGTTCGCCTTGAAGCGCACCAGCTGCGCATCGCCGATCGCCTCGAACGCGAATCCGATCGCCCACACGCTCGCGCCAAGCGCATCGATCCATCCGAACGGGGCTGCGCCGGCCAGCGCGCCGTAGATCGGCATGCTCACGACCCACAGAATTCCCGCCTGCAGCCAGAACACGGCGAACAGGCTGCGCAATGGCCAGCTTGCGCCGCCAGCCGAGCGCATCGCCACGTAGCGCTTATCCTCGCCATGGCCCAGGTTGCGGCGCGCCAGATGCACCGCCAGCCGCACCGCCCAGATCGTCACGAGC
>CAXNFZ010000281.1:0-3711 GCA_964201495.1 Chloroflexota bacterium
CCGTTCGAGACCATGCCGGTGAGCGTGGGCGTGGTGATGGCGCTGCCGACGCTGACCATGCCGGTGATGGGATAGAGCATCCAGCCCTGCGGGGCGAAGGCGAGCAGGCCGTACATGGCCGTCTGAATCATCAGGCCGACGATGGCGAGCTTGCGATCACCGAATTTGGGGATCATTTTGCGCACGAGAAAGCCCTGCATGAACACGCCCACGACGCCGAGGAAGGCGAACAAGGCTGCGTTCTGTCCCGGACCCCAGTCGAAGCGGGCGAAGGTGAACAGCGAGAAGTTGCTCTGCAGGCCGGCGAAGGCGAAATTGAAGGCGAAGGTGGCGACAAGCAGGGGAGCGATCGACGGGATCGACAGCGCGCGCGTCAGGCTGGTGAACGGGTTGATCGAAGCGAGCGTGATCGGGCCGCGCGTGCGGCGTTCCACCGGCAGCGTCTCCGGCAGAATGAAGTAGCCGGCGATGACGTTTAGCAGCGACAAGCCGCCGGCAAAAAAGGCTGGCGCCTGCAGGCTGATGCCGCTGAGCAGGCCGCCCAGCGCCGGGCCGATGATGAATCCCAGCCCGAACGCTGCGCCGATCATGCCGAAATTGCGTGAGCGGTCTTCTGGTTTGCTCACGTCGGCGATCGTCGCCTGCGCCGTGCTGATGTTGCCGCCGGTGATGCCGTCGAGCACGCGCGACAGGAACAGAATCGGCAGTGACGTCGCGAACCCGAAGATGAAGTAGCCGATTGCCGTGCCGAGCAGGCTCAGCAGCAGCACCGGCCGGCGGCCAAAACGATCCGATAGCACGCCGAGCGCCGGCCCAGCCAGGAACTGGAAGACCGAATAGGACACCGACAGCAGCCCTACCGTCAACGCATCGTTGCGGTACTGCTGCACCAGAAATGGGGACACAGGAATCAGAATGCCGACGCCGAGCATGTCGATGAACACCGTCAGGAAGACGATCAGCATGGCGTTGCGGCCAGATTTTTCCGTGGGGCTGGTTGGGCTGGATTTCATAGAAAATAGAAATACTGTCGAGAAATAACCTTAAACAAAGATTTTACAATCTTTTTATAATAATGCGAATGTGGAATGAGAGACGTTTTGTGGTTCATGGCAATCGATGATGCAAAACTTCACCCTGGCTTGTCAGAGAGAAATTGCGGCGTTTTGCGGTGAGGAATCGACCAGCCTAAGCAGGTGCGATGCGCAGATCAATCTGATGCTGGACCACGCTAATAGGGAAATGCGGAAAAATTTGTCGGTTCTGGGTCAGGCATTCACAGGCAGGCCGCGTAGACTTTTCCTCGTGGAATGGAATCTTGAAGTGATCTGGTCGTCGGTGGGTTGGGTGTTGATGGTGCTTGGCCTGCTGGGATCGCTGGTTCCGGTGCTGCCAGGGCCGATTTTGGTGCTGGGAGGAGCGCTCGTTGTGGCTGCGGGCGACGGCTTCGATCGCATTGGCTGGCCGACTGTGGCGGTGCTGGTGATTCTGACGCTGGCAGCGTGGGGGTCCGAGCTGGTGCTGACGACGACGTTCACGCGCCGTGCTGGTGCGACGTGGCGCACGGTGGCGGGGGCGATCGTCGGCGGCATTGCCGGCGGCATGCTGTTCGGCGTGCTGTTCACGATCGTCGGCAGCCTGGTTGGCGCCGCGGTCGGGGCGATGGTTGGGGTGATGTTTGTCGAGCGCGTGCTGAATCAGCGCGCGTGGCCGGACGCGTGGCGCGTCAGCCGCAACTATCTGGCGGGCTGCCTGCTCGGGCGTGTGGCCGAACTTTCGCTGAGCCTGATGATGGTCGGCATCGTGGCGTGGCAGTCGCTCAGATAGCGGAATCTGGTACTGCGCAGGCTGGGTTATTTCCCATCGCGAAACGCGCTGTTCCTTCTCCCTTCGAGCTCATTTCGAGCTCATTTCGAGCTCATTTCGAGAGAAAGAATCGCGTGCTTCGCGGGAAATATGGACTGAAGCATGCGTAGTTAACGAATCCAAGTGAGTCGCCAAAAGTTCTGGCGGCAGATTCGCCTCCCCCGCTTTGCGGGGGAGGCGAATCTGCCGGACAAAACTTATGGACAGGAACTTAGCGCATCGGCAGCTCACTTCAAATTGTCGAACGGCGGCAAAAAATCGACCGCGTGAGCAGATGCAATTCAGATGAACAGCATCATGGCCTGATTGCTGACGAAGGTACCTTTTTCGGTCAGGCGAATGTGCTGGTCATCGATGTCGAGCAGGCCCATTTCCTGGCCGCGCGCGAGTTCCTTTTCGAAGAACTGCTCGACCGGCGCGCCGTGACGTTCGGCAAATCGTGTGCGGTTGACGCCTTCCTGCAGCAGGCGCAGGCCGAGCATCATGGTTTCGCCGCGCGAGGTGCGCGGATCGATGCTCTCACGCCCGTGCTCGACGGACTCGCCGCGTTCGATGCGGGCGATGTATTCGGCCGGGCGCTTCACTTTCCAGATGCGCTGATCGAGGGTGGATCCGTGTGCGCCGGCGCCGAGGCCGTGGTACGGCTCGTTGCGCCAGTAGATCAGGTTGTGTGCGCATTCGTGGCCGGGTTTGCACCAGTTGGAAATTTCGTAGTGCACGTAGCCGGCGGCGCGCATGGCGTCGCGCGCGTAGTCGTACATGTCGGCCGCCAGGTCGGGATCGGGGAAGGGCACTTCGCCGCGGCGCGTCCAGTCGTACATTGGCGTACCGGCCTCGATCGTGAGCGCGTAGAGCGAGATATGGTCCGGCGCGAGGGCGAGCGCAGCATTGACGGTGCGCTGCCACGATTCGAGCGGCTGACGCGGCAGGCCGAAGATCAGGTCGAAGTTGACGTCGCCGAAGCCGGCAGCGCGCGAATCTGCGACGGCGCGCGCGACGTCTTCGAAGGCGTGTTCGCGGCCGAGCAGTTGTAGTTCCCCCGGATCTGCACTTTGTGCGCCAAAGCTGAGCCGGTTTACGCCATTGGCGCGCAGGGCGACCAGATACTCGGCCGTGACGGTGCCCGGGTTGCATTCGGCAGTCACTTCGCCTGTGGATAACATGTGGAAAACTTCTCGACAGGCCTGAATCAGCGCGCCGATTTCCGTGGGCTGCAGCAGCGACGGGGTGCCGCCGCCGAAGAAGATCGTCGACGGCGTGATGCCTCGAATCGGTTCGGATGCACGAATTTCGTGCTCAAGTGCGCGCGCGTAGGGCGCGTAGAGCGATTCCATGCCGACGTACGTATTGAAGTCGCAGTACGTGCAGCGCGAGCGACAGAAAGGGATATGCAGGTAGACGCCGGCGTTCACAGAGGGAGATTATCAGGGAGGGGGATTAGGGGAGGGTGCGAGAAACACCTGCACCCTCAATTATCTCTTGATAATACGGTTTATCTGTAATTGCGCATTAATCCTGAACGGTTACGCGACGATGACTCCCCAACCTTAAAAAGGATCGGCGGTAGTTGACAACATCGGTGGAATTCGGTATATTCACACTCCGCTTGACGAACAAGTCCTGCGGTCGAGGACGCGAAGGTGTGGCGGAGAAAAATCCGAAACAGCGGAGCGAAGAACAAATAAGGGAAGCAGCGAAAGCGGCAAACCGAGTTTGAGAAAGAATCGAGATTGAGGCTTGACAAGTGAGTCGGTAACTGATAGCATCGACAAGCTTCCGAGCGCGAACATTAACAATTAAAAAGTGGTAAAGAGATTCGGTAAAACGTGAGAGTTTGGGTCTCAA
>CAXNFZ010000282.1:0-3702 GCA_964201495.1 Chloroflexota bacterium
CGGGAAATGAATCGATTGCGAATCGCACTCCTGGCATTATTTTGCAGCGTATGGCTGGCTGGATTTCAAACAGCACATGCCGAAACGAAGTCATTGATCTGGGAACGACTCGATGCCGAGATCGTCGTTCGCGAAGACGGCACCTTGCGCGTGACCGAGACGAATGTAATTCAATTTACTGAAGGCACATTCACGTTCGGTTACCGCGATATCGATCAGGATCGCCTGACTGGCATCTCCGAGATCGAGGTGCTGGATGAGCAGGGCGAGTCTTTGCGCTTCGAGACTGTCATCACGGAGAAGAATCGCTACCGGGTGAAATACTATTTCGCCATGCCGGCCAGCGATGAGCGTCGCACGATTCGGCTGAGTTACACAGTCGAAGGCGCGCTGCGCTACTACGAAGGTGGCGACCAGCTGTATTGGGCGGCGGTATTCGGCGAGCGGGGCGGCTTCGCTGTTCAGAAATCGCGCGTGACCGTGCGGCTGCCGGTGGAGGCAAACGCAGATCTGACAGCGGCGTACGGCGTGCAGACCAAAATTTCCGGGGCTGGCGAACGCACCGTGATTTTCGAGTCGCTCGCTCCCATCGACAGCGATACGCAGCTGGAAGTGCGTGTGCAGTTCCCGCATGGCGTGGTGGCTGGTGAAGTGCCGGCATGGCAGGCGCAGTATGACGCCAAGCGGCAGTACGACGAGACAGTGAAGCCGAAAAACAACCTGATCGTCATGCTCGTGTCGCTGCTGGTGTTGTTCGGCGGACCGTCGCTGGCTGCGGCGATCTGGGTGACCCGCGGTCGCGACCCGAACGTCGGGCTTGTCGCGGAATACCTGACCGAGCCGCCGCAGATTTCCCCAGGCCTTGGCGGGACAGTGCTGGACGAATCTGCCGACATGAAGGACATCGTTGCGTCTCTCTTCGATCTGGCAAGCCGTGGTGTGCTCCAGATGGAACAAGCCGAGGCGACGGAAACGGGCGACGTTCTGATTCGACGTGGTGATAAATATGGTTCTACGCAGTTGGCTGCGTTCGAGCAGCGACTGTTGAATGCGTTGCAGGTGTCGGCGTCGGATGCGGTCGCGCTGAGCAGCCTGAAGAATCGCTTCTACGCGAGCATCGAGCCGATTAAAGCGGATCTTTACGCAGAGCTGGCGACGCAGAAACTGTATGCGCAGGACCCGAACAAGACGCGAGCATCGTGGAACACGATTGCCGTGGTGGTCGGAGTCATAAGCGTGCTGGGTGGTTGTGGGTTGACTGGCGTGCTCGGGGATCTGACGGATTATGCGATCTGTCTGCCGATTTCTGGAGTGGCCACGGCCATCGCTTTTTTTGTCATTGCCAGGCACATGCCGGTTCGCACACGCGCCGGCGCCGAAATGCGCATGCGGATCGCGGCGTTCAAGCGCTACATGGAGAACATCGAGAAGTACACCGATGTGAAGGCAGCGACCGACCAGTTCGCACGCTATTTGCCGTGGGCGATCGCCTTCGGACTCGAGCGCACGTGGGTGCGGCGCTTCGCTGCCGTCGATGCGCCTGCGCCAATTTGGTACGCGCCGTATCCATATTCGCGTCGCCCGATGCGCCGCCGGCCCACGGTCATCGGCGGACCGCTTGCAGCCGGGGCATCAGCTGCTGCAGGCTCCGACGTCGGCGATGTGAGTGACGCTGCGCGATCCGGCGGCGGGCTGGCTGACATAGAACGTGGGATGGCCGGTGGACTGGCAAATTTTGAAAAGAGTTTTGCCGGCATGTTCGAATCATTTACGCATACTCTTGAAAGCCGCCCGGCACCGCCGCCGAGTAATTCGCGATCGGGCGGTGGCAGCGGGTGGTCCGGCGGTGGGAGCAGTTCCGGTGGCAGCTCCGGCGGTGGCGGTGGTGGTTTCGGTTAATTTGCCGAAACTCTGAATCGGTGAATGAAAGCTTCTTAATCGCTCATAATCGCTCTTAATCGCTCTAAGGCAGCGAATCGTGTCAGTGATCAACATCTAGAACATCATGAATGCAAGCAAGACAACCGGCTATATTCTGATCGGCATCGGCGCCGTGTTTGTGCTCGGCGTCGCGGCATGGGCATCGTCGTATCAATTCGAAAGTGGCAGCACGCGCGTGCTGGCTATCGTCTTCGCACTGATCGTGGCGGCGCCGTTGATCGGCATCGGCATCTATACCCTGACCAAAGGGCAGAGCGAAGCCGGTGAAGAGCGCAGCGTCGCTCAGCAGCGCAAGCTGCTCGGGCTGGTGCAGACGCAGGGCAAGGTGGCGCTGAGCGCTGCGGCGATCGAACTCGGAGTGACGCGCGATCAGGCAAAGCAGATCGTGTACGACCTGGTGTCCAAGCAATTGTTCAGCGGGTACATCGACTGGAAGGATCAGGTGTTGTACTCTGTGGAGACCAGCACCCTGAAGTCTGGGAAGTGTCCGAACTGCAGTGGTGAGCTCGAGATTGCCGGCAAGGGGCTGGTAAAGTGTCCATATTGCGGAAGTGAAGTGTTCAGCAGCTGACGAGGCGCATCGTAAGACGACTCAGGAGTCAAGGTTCATCGAGCCGGCTTCTGAGTCGTGATTGCGATTGTGCTTCGCCTGTCTTGCAAAGCAAGGGAGAGTAGCCATGGGTGCAAGAATCATCGACGTAATTGAATGGCCTGATCAGGGGCCGACCGACATCGTGCAGCGGGTGCCGGAGCAGGGTCAGGGTGACATTCGACTCGGATCACAGTTGATCGTGCGACCGTCGCAGGTTGCGTTGTTTGTGCGCAACGGAAGCGCGAAGGACAAGTTCGTCGAGGGTCGTCACACGCTGACGACGTACAACCTTCCGTTGATCACCACGTTGCTGAAACTGGCGACCAACGATAAAACACCGTTTCCTGCGGAAGTCTATTTCGTGACGACGAAGGACTTCATCGACATGAAATGGGGAACGCCCAGCGAGATTACCGTGCGTGACAGCGAGCTCGGCATGGTGCAGCTTCGCGCGTTCGGCACGTACTCGATGTCAGTTCAGGATCCTGCGCAGTTTGTGAATCAGGTGGTCGGTGTGCGTGGGTTGTTCACCACGAACGACATCGGTGACTACCTGCGCGGCATTCTGCTGAGCGAAATCGCAGCTACTTTCGGCAGCGCGATGAAGGGCAAATCTCTTCTCGACCTTGCGGCGATTCAGGGCGAGCTCGGCACTGCCGTATGTGCTGCAGCGAAGGACGATTTCGCAGCAATTGGCGTGGAGCTGAAGAAGGTATATGTGGTGCAGGTGACGCCGAGCGAAGAAATCGCTAAAGCGATTTCGCAGCGCGGTGCGATGGGCGCACTGGGCACCAACTATATGGAATACCAGGCCGGCCAGGCGATGCGCGATGCAGCGAAAAATGATGCCAGCGGCGCTGCTGGACTTGGTGCAGGGCTGGGTGCTGGCATGGGCATTGGCCAGGCGATGGCAGGGGCGATGGCCTCGGGTATGCAGCGCCAGCAGCCACAGGCAGCCCCCGCTGAGTCGGTTCCGACAAAGGCATCGATCACTGCAGCACTCACCAAACTGGATCTTCGATTTGCCAATGGCGAGATTGCAGAGCCGACATACGAACGATTGCGCGCCAATCTCGAGAAGGCGCTCGCTACGGCGGCGGATTAATCGCCGCGCACGAGCTTGCTCGATGTTACCCGTTCAGGCTTAGTAGAAAAACCCTGCGAAGCGG
>CAXNFZ010000283.1:0-3692 GCA_964201495.1 Chloroflexota bacterium
AGTTGCTCCATGCGGCCTTCATTCGGCAGCACAAGCGCTGCTTCACTATAGGCCAGGTCATTCACCAGCGCAGCGATCAGCGGCGCTGCACGCGATTGCGACGCACGCACGACGCCATACGCCGGCACAATTTTGCCGTCCCCGACCGCGTGTACTTGCTCCCGCGCCGCAGCGACCGCGCGCAGATCCGCTTCGACATCCGGCCCATGCAACGCCATCGTCTCAGCCGCCAGTGCGGTGAACTCACCCACCACCGCGTCACCGGACGTGCAATACAAACCGAACACTTCGAACAGCCGCCGCGACAACAGCTCGAAATCAGGCAGCGCGACGGCGAGGCGATCACGCAGGCGCGGATAAAGATCGTCACCGCTGCGCCTCTCGCGCAGGCTGAGAAAAAATGACAGCCCATGCAGACCGGCAGCACGAGTGCGCAGGCGCCGCATCGCGTCGCGCATGATTTGCTCTTCACCGTGCTCATCATGCTTCGAGTCAGCGGCATGCTTCCAGCCGAAGGCATGACTAAGCCAGAAGTAGCCAGCCGCTCGCACACGCGGCGCGCCAACCCAGCGCAGGCTCGTGTGCTGCGCGAGCAGGGTGCTGCTGCGGCCAAGCGGCTCGGCCTGATTCACGAAGCGTGCCTGCGGCGCCGCCGCCTCGACGTCGCGCACACGCGCCAGCAGCCGCGGCATCAGCCGCAGGGTGCGCGCCAGCGCTCCGGGGCCGCCGCTGCGGCCGGCAAGGTGGCGCACGCCATGTCGCAGCGGCACACGCCAATCAGCCGCGCTCGTCTCAATCGATTCCCGCAGCGGCAGCTGCAGCACGAAGTCCGCGCCCTGCAGCGCAGCGCGACGCTCGGTCACCGCCTCAATCTCGAACAATTCGCCCTGCGATTCGTTGATGCGCTGCGCGTAGCGCGCCATGTGCGCCAGCGCCGACGCATCTTCATCCACAAGCACGATGCGACTTCCGCGCAGATGAATCGGCAGGCTGAACAAATCACCCAATGCCTGCGCACCATGCAGCTCATCCGCTGCGTCGAAGATTACGATTTTCGTCACGATTCTTTTCCGTGCGCTGCGAAACGACTCAGATGGTAACTACTCAGGCCTAAATCAGTATTTCCCGCGAAACGCGCTATTCCTTCCCCCGAAGGGGGAAGGAATAGCGCGTTTCGCGTTGGAAAATGGACGGCCTGAGTAGTTACCTCAGATGAATCCACCAACCTGAGTCATTACACATCGCTGCATATCTGCACGAATACACGTTACTTCACGCGCGATTTTTCTCGCGTCAGCGCATCCAGCATCTGCAGTGTGGTCCGCAGGCGCAGATCCTGACCCTCTTCCGTCAGATGAAAATAATAGCCCCACTCGTCATGCAGTCCATATTGCATCAGCGGACGCTTCGGCAGTTCAGGATTCGGAACCGCAGGCAGCGTGCGGGCTGCAGCATAGAAATCGATCCACGGCAGGTCGAGCTCCGCAGCAAGTGCACGAATAACGCCGTTGATGTGACCATCAGGCCCACCGCCCTGGATCGATTCGAGGTCGTCGGCTTTGGTCACGAGCACCGGCACTGCCGAGCGCGCAAGTGCTACGGACACGATTCGCCGCAGATTTTTTTCGAAGTCGCGCCACAGGAATTTGTCGCCGGTGCCAAGCTGCACGAACACCACAGAGGCGTTCGACAGGCGCAGCTCGCACTCGATCAACGGCCCGTCTGCTGCACAGCGCGGATCGGTGCGAAACATGTCGCTCGTGCCAAAGCCGCCGCCGACGGCGACGCTCACATGAGCGAACGCCGCATCGAAGCGCATCGCTGCCGCGCGTTCGTCGGCGCGCTCGGAAATCACGTGCTGTTCAGCGAGCACGCGCCCGAGGCTGCGCGGCCACGCCGAATTGCTGTCGCCGGCGATCGTGAACATGCGCGGGTCGCGGCCGCGCTGCACCGCACTCGCAAGCAGCGCCGCCCCGCGGCTGCCGACGTGAATCCATGCCGGCAGCTGCGCCGCATTCGTGTTGCGTGCCGGCATGCCGCGCGTCGACGTGATGATTTGCACGGCAGCAAGGTCGCCGCTGGCCGCCCCGAAGCCGACGGCAACCCAGCCGACGGCCCCGCCTTCGTTCACGGCCACCCATTCGCCGCCTGCCGTGCGCGCAGTGATGCGATATGAAGCGCCCTGTTCCAGCACAGCACCGCGCGCAGCAAATACGCTCGGCGCTGCACGCAGCGGCACCCCCGGAAAACGCACCTCGAAGCGCGGCGCAGTCGTCGCCTCCTGCGCGCGCACACCCGGCACAAGCGCCAGCGCGCCGATCAGAAACCACACTGCTGCGACGAGCTTCTTCAAGATACATCCTCCCCCGATGACTAAGTTCCTGTCCATAAGTTTTGTCCGGCAGATTCGCCTCCCCCGCTTTGCGGGGGAGGCGAATCTGCCGCCAGAACTTTTGGCGACTCACTTAGCACCATCACTATTCGCAATCACTCCCCCAGCATCGCCAGGGTCATCAGCGTCGCCTCGATGTGGCGCTGAATGCCGGCGCCATCGAGATGAAAATCTTTGTCTCCTTCATCGAGCAGGCCGAAGTTTGGCAGGTCGCGCGTGGCCGCGTGAAAATCGAGCAGCGGCACAGCAAACTCGGCAGCAAGGCGTCGAACGACGGCGTTGATATATCCCGATGCCGCACCCTCATGAAATTCGAGATCGTCCGCCTTCGTCACCAGCACAGGCAGCACCCCTTTGCGCAGCGCAAGCTGCACAAGCGGCCGGTAATGCTCCTCGAAAGTCTGCCAGGTGTACTGGTCGCCGGTGCCCAGCTCGATGAACACCACCGACGCGCGCGAGACCCAGATCTCGCATTCGAACGGCCCGACGTCGACGCCGCACAACGCGCCGTCGGCCCACAACGGATCTCCCATCGCAGCGGTGCCGAAGCCGCCCTTCGCCGCCAGGCTGATGCGGCCGAACGAGGCCTCGAACTTCGTCAGCACGCGCTGCAGGCGCACATCGGCGCGGCTGCCGTCGAAGTCGCCGTTTGCCACACGACGCAGATACACAGGCGGCTGTGAGTTGCAATCTCCGACGACGGTGAACATGCCGAGATCTTTGCCCGCCTTCGGCGCAGCTGCGTAGATCGCGCGCTGCTTGTCCGTGATGCGCGGCGCCCATTTCGGCCATGCCGACGGCGCCGCCGTAGCGCGCACTGTCTTCGCAGTTTTCGTCCCCGTCGCCGTCGACGGAGTCGGTGCGCCGATCGCAGGCACGTCTTCGATCTTGCCGGCAGTGAATGCGCCGAGATCGGCGAACAGCCAGCCGTCCTCAAGCTTCAGCCAGCGGCCATTCGCACTGCGGCCGAGCACGCTGTGAAATTCACCCTTGCGCACCGCTGCGACGTTCGGCGCGATCAGGCTCGGCGCAGCGCGCAGCCACACCACCGGCTCGGTAATCGTCACCTGCGCTGCAGCGCGCGGATCACGCGCGTGCGAATCACGGCCGGACGCCAGCAGCGACAACGCAGCAGATGCGCCTGCACGCAGGAATACACGGCGAGTGAGATGGGAAGTCATGGCGTCGCCGTCGGCTTCGGTTGACGCGGTGCACGTGGCGCACGCGGCGTCGCCGTGGGTTTGGGGACATCGACGAACTGGGCCAACGTCTGCAGCGTCTGCACCATGCGCATGTCCAT
>CAXNFZ010000284.1:0-3675 GCA_964201495.1 Chloroflexota bacterium
CAAGGCGGACGCCAAGCCGAAGGCTGTGCGTAAACCAGCTCGCCGCAAGGAAAAGCTGCCCGACCTTGGGGACGGCAGTGGATACATCGCCCCGGATGAGGTCGAGGTCGCTGGTGAGGAAGCTCCCTGGTTCGCCGTGCATTGTTACTCCGGTCAGGAGAACAAGGTCAAGACCAATCTCGAACAGCGCATTGAGACGATGGGCATGGCCGGCAAGATTATCAAGATCATCGTGCCGACCGAGGACGAGATCGAGGTGCGCGACGGAAAGCGCAAGACGGTCAAACGTCAGGTGTATCCGGGCTATGTGCTGGTGCAGATGCACATGAGCGAAGAATCGTGGTTCGTCGTGCGCAATACACCCGGTGTGACGCGTTTCGTCGGGATGGGCAACCGTCCGCAGCCGCTCAGCCAGCAGGAAGTGAACGTGCTGCTTGGCCGCATGGAGGCCGAAGCGCCGAAGATCAAAGTCAATTTCCGGGCCGGTCAGAAGGTGCGCATCACCGACGGCCCGTTTGCTGATTTCATCGGTGTTGTGGACAAGATCGACACCGAGCGCGCCAAAGTGGTGGCGCTGGTGTCGTTCTTCGGCCGCGAAACGCCGGTCGAACTCGACTTTTTGCAGGTCGAGCGGGCGTAACTCGCCTTTTGGAGTTTTGTCTGTTGAGCTTGCGCGGCGAGTTTTGTCAGCAAGGGACCCCAGGAAAACCTGGAGAATCCCAGGGGGCTGAACCGATGCGCAGGGACGAGGCGCAACAGGCGTGAAAGTTGTGGGATTCGTCGCAGGGTTGTGCCCGGCGGCGGAAGTGTGGGAGAGCCGTGATGCGGCTCGCTGACCACAGGAGAAAGCAATGGCAAAAAAGATCAAGTCAACCGTAAAGATTCAGATCCAGGCGGCCAAGGCCAGCCCGGCGCCGCCAATTGGTCCGTCACTCGCACCGCACGGCATCAACCTGATGATGTTCTGCAAAGAGTACAACGCGCGCACGGTGCAGCAGGCGGGTTACATCATTCCGGCGACGATCACTGTCTTCAGTGATAACTCGTTCACCTTCACGCTCGGCACTCCGCCGACGGCGCAGCTGATCCGTAAGGCAGCAGGCGTCGAGAAGGGGTCGGGCACGCCAAACCGCACCAAGGTCGGCAAAATCACGCGCAAACAGGTCAAGGAAATCGCTGAGATGAAGATGAAGGATCTCAACGCGATCGACATGGACGGCGCGATGAAGCAGGTCGAGGGCACCGCGCGCAGCCTCGGCATCGACGTGCTGGAGTAAATCGGAATTCGAACCACGCGGGTGATGCAATGCCCGCTGTGGATCGGCACAGCGTGGGAGAGCCGGGCGCGCAGGCGTCGCGGTTCGTGAAAACCACAGGGAGAACAACATGCCTAAGGTTGGAAAAAAGTACAAGGCGGCGGCTGCGAAGGTCGATCGCAATAAGCTCTACACGACGAGTGAGGCCGTGGCGCTGGTGAAGGAAACCAGCATCACGAAATTCGACGGCACCGTCGAGTGCCACATTCGACTCGGGGTAGACCCGCGCCAGAACGATCAGCAGGTTCGCGGCGTCGTGGTGCTGCCGAACGGTCTGGGCAAGACCGTGCGCGTGCTGGTGTTCGCGCAGGGCGAAGGCGCCCGCATCGCGCAGGAAGCCGGCGCCGACATCGTGGCAGACAACGATGAATGGGTGACCAAGATTAACGGTGGCTTCACCGACTTCGACGTCGCCATCGCAACGCCCGACATGATGGGCCGCGTCGGCCGCCTCGGTAAGGTCCTCGGCCCGCGCGGCCTGATGCCGAACCCGAAGACGGGCACGGTCGTCCCGCCGAACGAGATTCCGCGCGTGATTAAGGAATCCCGCGCCGGCCGTATCGAGTTCCGCCTGGACAAGAGCGGCAACCTGCACGTGCCGGTGGGCAAGGTCAGCTTCAGTGCACAGGCGCTCGAGGAGAACCTCAACGATTTCATCGGCGCTGTCACTCGCGCCAAGCCGTCGTCGGTGAAGGGCATTTATATGCGCCGTGTCACGCTGACGTCGACGATGGGCCCCGGCGTCCGTGTCGTGGCCGGCCTGCCGACCGAAGGGGCGTAGTTGAAGTAGCAGGAAGAAGTGGAGAGTGATAGTGGATGGTGATTGCTGTTCACGGAATCACGATCTGCGCAATTGCTGAGGCTGGTCTGCTGTCTTTTGCCAGTTTTGCAAAGGGGAGCGGACCAGCCCGGAAGTTGCGCTATAATCTTCACCGCTCAATCGCCGTAGACCACGGGTCTCCGTTTGTCGGAGTCAATGCTGCTGAGCAGCGCCCGTCGAGGTGAGAGGAAGCCGAATCCAAACGCAGTTTTGCGTGCTGAATTTTGCGCCTCGATCCACAGTACGGGTCGAGGCGTTTTTTCGTCGCACACGAGGCCGCGAAGTGCCTCGCAAATTCTGAAAGGAGGTAATTGCATTGGCAGTCACTAAAGCTAAGAAAATCGAGACGCTCGAAGCGTATCGCGAACTTCTGAGCCGTTCGAAGGCGCTGATCATCACGCAGTATGGCGGGATGACGATGAAGGAGCTGGACAAGGTGCGCCGCGCGTTGCGCGATTCGCAGTCCGAGTTCCATATCACCAAGAACACCGTCGTGACGATCGCTCTTAAAGAGCATGGCTACGACGTGCCCGAGCAGTGGATGACTGGCTCGACGGCCGTGGCGTTCTGCTTCCAGGATGCAGCCGCTGTCGCGAAGAGCCTGACCGATCTGAGCAAGGACATCACGAAGCTCAGCCTGGTCGGCGGCGTCATCGACGGCGCAACCATCGACGGCGCAGGCGTGAAGGCGATCGCTTCACTGCCGCCGATCGAGATGCTGCGTGCGCAGCTGATCGGCTTGATCTCGTCGCCCGCCACCGGCATCGCTGGCGCGCTCAATTCGATTGTGGGCAGCGTCATGTACGCGCTCCAGGCGAAGATCGACAAGGAGCAGCCCGCACCCGAGGCTGCGTAGTTTTTGATTCATGAATAAATCCGCGCTTCGGCGCGGGCCGGTTTGACGTGTTCGAGCGCTCACAAGCGCGATCGAACGCAACAAACACAAGGAGATTTTGAAATGGCTGATTTGAATGCAATTGTTGACCAGCTGAGCGCGCTGACGCTGCTGGAAGCCGCCGAGCTCAAGAAGATGCTCGAAGAGAAGTGGGGCGTGACCGCCGCTGCCGCGCCGATGATGATGGCTGGCGCCGCTCCGGCCGCCGCCGCCGCTCCTGTCGAGGAGAAGACCGAGTTCGACGTGATCCTCAAGGACGCGGGTCCGAAGAAGATCGAAGTCATCAAGGTCGTGCGCGCCATCACCAACCTCGGCCTCAAAGAAGCCAAGGACCTGGTCGAGGCCGCTGGCTCCAGCGTGCAGACCGGCGTGAGCAAGGCCACCGCCGAGGACACCAAGAAGAAACTCGAGGAAGCTGGCGCTCAGGTCATCCTCAAGTAGGTTCGCCTCCGGCGCTTTGCGCACGGATGCCGAATGGGGCTGCTCTTACCGGGCAGCCCTGTTTTTGTTTTCCCCGTCACAATAGGCGCATCCGGCGTTGTGAGCGAAGGGCTCGCAAGTGGACGAAAAATCCAGAAGACGCCGCTAACCTACACTTTTCGCCCATCAGGGAGTGACTAAACTCAAGGATATTCCGCGAATCA
>CAXNFZ010000285.1:0-3670 GCA_964201495.1 Chloroflexota bacterium
GAAAAGACCGTCGTCGGCCGTGTGCTGCGCGTCACCACGAATCGCCGCGAACGCTTTTCGAGTCTGCCCCTGCGAGCAACGGCAGCAACCGAACAGAGGATGCGATACGACGGCGAGCAATTTATCACCACGCAGCACGAACCACAGCCTGCACCACCGATCCCGCACACGCAGGTGGATCAATTGTTTGAAATGCCGCCGGAGCACGACGAACGACCGACGGTGCTCGTCTTCATGCCGTTCCTCGCGATGGGCGGAGCCGAACGCATCGCGCTCGACACCATTCGCCATCTCAGCACGCGCATCCGCTTCGTCGTCGTCGCCACCGATTCGCACGACGCCGCCCTCGGAACCACAGCCGATCGTTTCCGCGCTGCAACTCCGCATGTCTATACCGCGCACGATTTTCTGCCGCACGAACAGTCCGAAGCGTTCATCACGTATCTGACAGCACGCTTCGAACCGCGCTGCCTTTACATTGCGAACGGATCCGGCTGGCTGTACGACGCACTTACCCGCTTTCGCAAGAAGAATCCGAACATGCGGCTGGTCAATCAGGTCTACGACCATCGCTCCGGATGGATCAAACGGTACGACGCGGAGCTCTCACGGCTATTCGACGCCAACATCGGCACGAACCAAAAAATCTGTGAAGCGTACATGCAAGCCGGCGTACCTGCCGAACGTGCGCTGAAGATCGAGCATCCGATCGATGCAGCCGTCTACGATCCATCACGCTACGACGATGCACGCCGCCGCGAACTGCGCCGTGCGTTCGGCCTGCCTGAAGACGGGAAAGTCGTGGCGTTCATCGCGCGGCTGCATCCTCAAAAACGTCCGCTTGATTTCATCGAAGTCGCCCGGCAGATGCGCGACGAATCCGGCGTGAAATTCCTCATGGTCGGCGACGGCCCGCTGGCGGAGACCGTCATGAACGAACTGCGCCGTATGAACCTGCCGAATTTCGTGCGCCGGCCGTTCTATGAACCGAGCGCCGACGTTTTCGCCATCGCCGACGTGATCGTGCTGCCGTCGGAATATGAAGGTATGCCCGTCGTCGTGCTCGAAGCTCAAGTGATGGGCAAGCCGGTAGTCGTCACCGACGTCGGAAATACGAAGGAAGTGCTGGCGATGACGGGTGGAGGCATCGTGGTGCCGCGCATCGGCGACGTCCACGCACTGCGCGTCGCCGTGCAGAATGCACTGCAAATGGAGCTCGACGTCGCGAAGGTGCGCGCAACGCTGACATCGCACTTCGGCGCCGAAATCATCGCCGAGCGCTACGCGCGCGCGCTGCTGGGTGAAGCTTCGTGAATTCGCCGCTCGTCTCCGTCGTCATTCCGTCGTACAACCACGGACGCTACGTCGGCACCGCAGTGCGCAGCGTTCTGCAGCAAAGCCTGATCGATCTCGAACTTATCGTCGTCGATGACGGCTCACGTGATGACAGTCTGGCGGTGTTGGCCGGATTCGAGGATCCGCGCATGCGCGTGATCGCTCAGAAAAATCACGGCGCACATGCTGCAATCAACACGGGCATGGCTCATGCACAAGGTGAGTTTCTGACGATCCTCAACTCTGACGACGTGTTCCATGTCGACAGACTGGAGGCGCTCGTCTCCGTGCTGCGCAACGATACACACATCGGGCTGGTCGGTTCCCATATCGAGATCATCGACGACGCAGGCTACGTGCGCGGAATCAAGCACGGCTACGCCGATTTGCCTCCATGGCCCCTGCCGCAGCCCAGCCTCGGCTTTCGCGGCAGCGACGACCTGCGCAGCACGCTGGCGACCGAGAACTATCTGGCGACCACGTCGAATTACCTTTTCACTCGTGCAGCGTGGAAAGAGCACGGCCCATTTCGTCCGCTGCGCTACACACACGACTGGGACTTCGCACTGCGCGTGATCCGCAATTACGACATCGCACTGACGCCGCAGCCATTGATGCAATACCGCATCCACGACAGCAACACGATCAAAGAGACCGGCGCGCTGCAGGCATATGAACTGTGCTGGTGCACTGCACTGCACCTGCCGATGCTCATTCGTGCGACGAACACCGAAACATCACGATGCCTGACGCGTCTGCTGCACTCCCTGCACCATCACGATGCCGGCGCAGTGCTCTCTACTATGCTGGTGCAGCTGAGCACATACGACGCCGAACGACGTGACGAAATCGCACTTCAGCTGCTCGATCCGGAGAATGAACAGCGGCGCGCTTATCTCGAATATCTGACGATGCTGCGCATGAACACGGCATCTCATACAAATTCCAGCAATCTCATGCGCCTGCGCAACTACTTGAAGAAAGCACTCGCCGCCGTGAAATACTATGCGCGACGCATTCTGCCGCATTCATGAGCACTCAGCCATCCTCTCCACAGATCTCGATCATCATGCCGTGCTACAACCGCGCGCATGGAATTGCGCGCATCCTGCGCGCCTACGATCGTCAGAGCGGAGAAACACCCTTTGAACTCATCGCCGTCGACGACGGATCGACCGACGATACGCTGAGCACGCTTCGGCATTTTCAGCCGCAGCGGTTCACTCTGCGCGTCGAATCGATGATCACGAACAGCGGGCCCGCAGCGGCTCGCAACCGCGGCATCGACCTGGCACGGGCGCCGCTCGTCGCATTCGTCGGTGACGACATCTGCCCGGCCACCGATTTCGTTCAGGCCCACACGCGCGCGCACGACGAAGAACCGCGCGAGGCGACCGCCATTCTCGGCCGCACGATATGGCCGCTCGACCTGCCGCGCACTGCGCTTATGACTCACATCGACGGCATCGGCGCACAGCAATTCAGCTACCGCTACATGCGCGATGGGCAGTGCTACGACTTTCGCCATCTGTATACGTCGAACGTCTCACTGAAAAAATCTTTTCTTCAAGCGCACGGTGGGCATTTCGACACCATCTTCACGTACGCCGCCTTCGAGGACGGCGAACTCGCCCGCCGTTTGGAACGTCATGGGCTGCGCATTCGCTACCACGCGGATATCGTCGCGACGCACTACCACTACTATTCAGCACGGACGTTCGCGGATCGACAGTACAAATGCGGCCTGATGTCCTGGGTGTTCATCCGCAAGCATCCGTCCGTCTTCACGAAACTTGCCCCATCGGCCTGCCTGCGACTGATTCTCAAGAGCATTCTTGTCTCAGCACAGCGCACGCCGGAAGGCCACGTCGCACTCGAAGAACGCGCACAGCAGATCGCTGCAGAATACGAAGCAGCACCGGCGCCTGCACTCGACGGACTTTATTTTGCACTGCTGCAGTACTACTACTGCAAAGGTCAGGCGACGGCCGTATGCGAAAAGTGGCAGCGACTGCCGCGCATCCTCGACCAGCTGGCCGTGCTTGCCCTTCAGAAGCCCATCATCGATTTTCTGCGCTCTGCCGATCGTTGACATATCCGTGGGGAGTAGCCAATCCGGGGAGTGCGCAAAGCCCAATTGGTATCCGCGAAACACGCCATCGCCCAATCCGAGTAGAGAGACCCGTGAATCATGGGGGCATCCGCAGTTTGGGGCGAATGCATTTTTCACGCGCAGCCGCGAAGAACGCGGAGAACGCGGAGAAGCCTGAATTCCGTCGCCGAAGAAACCTCCTCCAGCAAAGACGCGGAAAGCAATCAAAATCTTTTTCCTTCG
>CAXNFZ010000286.1:0-3616 GCA_964201495.1 Chloroflexota bacterium
TCCCCCAAAGGGGGAAGGAATAGCGTGTTTCGCGTTGGAAAACTGTCTGGCCTGAGTAGTTACGTTTAGTCACTACGCGAACCAGTTACTGTTTGTCGCGCAGCCGGCTGTTTGTACTTATCCGTCGGGAAGCGTCGGGGAGGCGTCGGGGAAGAAGACAGCGTGTTGTGCGGGAAATTGTGAGCTGAGGCGGAGTAGTTGCGTCCGTCGGCGTATTTGCGACAATAGGCGCATGAGTGAAATGAATCAACTGGCCGGTTTCGCCTTCGTAAGCGGATACGCACAGAAGGACGAAGCCGGCATTCATGTTTTCCGCCATGACGTTGCGCGTGGAGCGTTGAAGGCTGCCGGCAGCTTCGCCGGTCTGGCCAATCCATCGTTCCTGGCGCTGCATCCGACCCTGCCTATCGTTTACGCAACGAACGAGATTGAGGACTACGACGGAGCGAAGCAGGGCGCCCTGAGTGCGCTGCGCTTCGATCCTGCGACGGCGGCGCTGGAGTTTCTTGGTGCGCAGCCGACGCGCGGCGCTGCCCCGTGCAGCGTGGTGGTCGATCGCAGCGGTCGCTACGTGTTTGTGGCCAATTACACCGGCGGCAGCGTGGCGATGTATCCGATTCTGCCGGACGGCAATGTTGGCCCGCTGTGCGATTTCGTGCAGCACGTCGGAGGCAGCGTGCACCCGGATCGTCAGACCAAGCCCTATGCGCATCAAGTGTCGCTCGATCCGACCAATCGCCGGCTGTACGTGTGCGACCTCGGCATGGACAAGGTGATGATCTACGGCCTCGACTTCGACGCTGGGCGTCTGCGTGCCCTGGGGGCGGTGCGCACCCACCCCGGCGCCGGGCCGCGTCACATGCGCTTTCATCCGAACGGCCGCACGGCCTACGTCATCAACGAGCTGGACAACACCATTTCGGTGTTCGCAGCAGATCGTGAGGGCGGCATGCGTGAGCTGCAGGTGATTTCGACGCTGCCGGAAGGCTATACGGAGACGAGCTACTGCGCGGATATTCATGTGACGCGCGATGGTCGCTTCGTGTATGGATCGAACCGTGGCCATGACAGCATCGCTGTGTTCGCCGTTGATGCGGATTCGGGTTTGCTGACTGCGCTGGGACACACCTTGACGGGCGGCAAGTGGCCGCGGAACTTTGGTTTGACCCCGGACGAATCGAAGCTGATCGTGGCGAACCAGCACACGAACGATCTGTTTTTGCTGCCTCGCGACGCTGCGAGCGGGATGCTGGGCAAAGCTGCATACCGCATCGAGGCGCCGAAGCCGGTGTGTGTGATCTTCGGAGCGTGGTAACGGGCGGCAGACAGCCCGCGCCGAGCGAAGCGAGGGGACGGACAGCCGCCCCTGAGCCTCTCGACATGAGCTTTTCGACCTGAGCATTACAGAGACAGCGGAATAAGTGCATTTGGTCAGCGTCGCGTCTGGAAGGCGGCGAAGACGGCGACATACTTGCACAGTCTGCGAGGCGGCGATCCGTCGGCAGCCGTGAAAAATCAAGGGAGTGAGCAACAGAGATGAATGATCTTTCCGCAGGACCGACGAGAACCGCTACGCAGCCGGTGACGATCCAATCGCGCGGGCCGGGATGCCTGGTGCAGGTGCTGTGGTTTGTTTTCGTAGGCTGGTGGCTGGGTGCGATTTGGGTCATGATCGGCTGGGCGTTCATCGCGATGATCATCACGGCGCCGATCGGCGCGTCGATGCTGAACAATGTTCCGCAGGTGATGGCGCTGCGCGGCAAGCGCACGATCGAAGTTCGCGGCGGACGCCTGTACGAGCAGCGGCAGCAGGAATTCCTCATCCGTGCGCTGTGGTTCATATTCGTAGGCTGGTGGGTGAGCGCGATCTGGGTGCTGCTGGCGTATTCTGCGTGCATGACGCTATTCCTGATGCCGGTCGGCTTCTGGATGTTCGACAAAACGCCGTGGGTGGTTTCGCTGCGGAGATAGCGGAGGCGGCGAAGAACGCGGACTTGCGCGTATATGCGGAGGAGCAGAAGCGTGGATGAATTCAAATTCAAAATCCAGCGCGTCTGCTTCCTTGCGATCGGGTAAAGTGCGCAGCGCATGACACAACTTCTGGTCGTCGATCGAGTGGCCAAATTCTATGGATTGCGTCCGATCCTGCGCGGAATCAGCTTCACGGTCGATCGGGGCGAATTCGTGGCGGTGCTGGGAGCCAACGGCGCGGGAAAGACCACGCTGCTGCGCATGCTGGCGACGCTGAGCAGGCCGGCAGCGGGCAGCATTTCCATCGATGGGGTGGATGCGGTGAAGCAGCCCGAGCGCGCGCGGGCGCGGATCGGCGTGGTGTCGCATCACTCGCTTGTCTATGCCGATCTGACGGCCTACGAAAACCTGGCCTTTCACGCTTCGATGCAGGGCATGCCCCGTGATGGGGCGGCGAAGGCGATCGAGGAGTCGCTGCGTCGTGTGAACCTGTGGGCGCGGGCGAGCGATTCGGCCCGCACATTTTCGCGCGGGATGATTCAACGGCTGACGATTGCCCGTGCGTTGCTGCACGATCCGCCGCTGCTGCTGCTGGATGAGCCCTATACCGGGCTCGATCAGAGCTCTGCAGGGACATTGTCGGTGCTGCTGCGCGAAGCGGCCGGCGTGGGCCGTGGCATCGTGATGACGACGCACGAATTCGGCCGCGGGCTGGACGGGGTGACGCGTGCGCTGGTGATTCGCGGCGGACATATCGGGCGTGAGCTGATCGGCGGTGTGACGGCTGAGACCCTTGCGGAGGCGATGGCATGAGTTTTCGCGATGGATGGATTCGGCCGGTGGCGGCGCTCGTGCGGAAGGACCTGCTCACTGAACTGCGCACGCGCGAAGTGGTGACGGCGATGCTCGTGTTCGCGGTGATGACGCTGGTGATGTTTAATTTTGCGCTGCGGCTGCGCGCAGAGAATTTTCGTGTGCTGGCGCCGGGGATCCTGTGGGTGACGCTGGTGTTTGCCGGCACGCTCGGTTTAAATCGCTCGATGTCAGCCGAGCAGCTGAACCAGTGCATCGATGGGCTGCTGCTGGCGCCGTGCGACCGCGCAGTAATTTTTCTTGGCAAGGCGATCACGAATGCGGCATTTATGCTGATCGTGGCGATGGTGGTGCTGCCGGTGATGGCCGTGCTGTTCGATGAGGCGATGTTGCGGCCGGGGGTGTGGCTGGTGACGCTGCTGGGCGTGCTTGGCTATGCAGGCGCAGGCACACTGATCGCCGCGATGGCTGCGAGCACGCGCGCGCGCGAGGTGTTTTTGCCGATTCTGTTGTTTCCACTGGCATTGCCGCTGCTGACCGCGGCCGTCATCGCCACGTCCGGCTACGTCGATGCAGCGCCGTTCTCTGATTTCGGCTCATGGGTCGGCGTGATCGTGGCCTTTATCGTGATGTTTTGGACGGCCGGTACGCTGCTGTTCGAGCCGCTGGTGGAAGGATAGCGAACGGCCAGCGAGTATGGCTGCATCTGCCGTTTGGGGCAAACTTCGACAGCAGATTTTTCTCACGCGAAATTTCGCGTGCGCCGCTCTCTCCGTGATCTCTGTTGAAATGTAACTACTCAGGCCGGTCTATTTCTCGTCGCGAAACACGC
>CAXNFZ010000287.1:0-3596 GCA_964201495.1 Chloroflexota bacterium
ACTTCGCGCGGAGACGCAGAGTTGCGGAGACGCGGATCAATCTTATGGAACGACGCCGCCATCGAACGACGCCGCCATCGAACGACGTTCGTGCGCATCACCACCACCGCCCTGCGCCTGAACCCGCGCATCCGCGTGTTCGCCGCAAACGGCACGACCGTACGCTTCCAGGCCACGCGCACCGGCATCTACGCCGCCATCCGCCTCGACGGCGTTGCGCCGGGTACGCAGCTCTTCGCCCAAATCTCAGACGTGTCCAACTCAGCCTGCGGCGGCATCTACGAATTCAGCGCCGGCCCGCAGGTTGCCAGCGACGACACTGCCACTGCAGCTGACACGAT
The DNA here is from genome assembly GCA_964201495.1 of Chloroflexota bacterium. Classification (GTDB taxonomy): domain Bacteria; phylum Chloroflexota; class Anaerolineae; order J036; family Brachytrichaceae; genus CANJQH01. The sequence goes on from CAXNFZ010000287.1 coordinate 342, forward strand.
CGTGCTCGTGCCGCTCATCTGGCGGTGAGTCGCCGGCGGCAACGACTCAGGCCAGCCAGTTTTCTAACGCAAAACACGCTATTCCTTCCCCCTTCGGGGGAAGGAATAGCGTGTTTTGCGAAAAATGCTGATTTGGGCCTGAGTCGTTGCCGCCAGCAGATTCACGCACCGTCGCACAGCCCAAATCCGGCGGCGATGATGCTCTCGGTGTCCAGATGGAAGTAGCGATACAGATCGTTGCGGTAGCCGGACTGGCCGAACTTCGTCACGCCCAGCGCGCGCGTGCGCTGGCCGAAGACGCTGCCCACCCACGCCAGCGCGTGCGGCGATGAATCCTGCACCGTCAGGATCGGCGCACGCCGGGCCGCCGGCGCGATCAGCGTCGCCAGGTGATGCGCATCGTCGCCGCGCGACTGCGCTGCGTGCCAGTCGTCGTACGCACGACGCGGCGACACCATATTGATCAGGTTCACGCGCACGCCCTCGCGCTCCAGGTATTCACTCGCAGCGATCGCCTCCGGCGCCATCACGCCGCTCGTCACGATGTGCAGATCGGCATCCTCGGCGCTGCGCAGCGCATATGCGCCCGCCAGCATCTGCCGCCGCAGTTCGTCGCGCCCCAGCCGCGCCAGCGCCGGCTGCAGCAGCGCCTGGTCGATCGGCTTCGTCGACAGGCGCAGATACGTGCTCTTGCCGCTCACGCGATCCAGGCACTGCCGCAGACCTTCCAGCAGCGTCCACTCGAGCTCCAGCGCGAACGTCGGCTCCCAGTAGTCGAGCTCCGGCAGCTCGATGCCCAGCGACGGCGTCACCGATGACTGATGCGCGCCGCCTTCGGGCGCCAGCGTCACGCCGCTCGGCGTCGCCACGAAAATAAATTTCGAGCCGGAATACAAACCGTAGATGATCGAGTCCAGGCCGCGGCAGACGAACGGGTCATAGAGCGTCCCGATCGGGAAGAGCAGCTCGCCGTTGTGCTCGTGCGAGAGCCCGAGCATGCCCAGCAGCGAGAACAGGTTCATCTCGGCGATGCCCATCTCGATGTGCCGGCCCTGCGGGCCGACCTGCCAGTTCAACGTGCGCGCGCGCCCTTCTTCGTAGTCGGTCGTCATGCGCTGGCTGAACGCGCCGACCTTATTGATCCAGCCGCCCAGGTTGGTGGAAATCGACACGTCGGCCGACGTGGTGACGATGCGCTCGCCGACGGCGGGCGCGTCGGCCAGCCGCACCATCGCACGACCGAAGGCCTCCTGCGTCGACGTCGTCGGCATCTGCGTGGCGTTCAGCTCGCGCGGCAGGTCGCTTTCGCGCACCGGCATCGCGCGCGGCGTGCGCTGCAGATGCAGCGCCGTGGAACGCTGGCGGCACAGCACAGCCTCCGGCGTGTGCTCGGCGAATGCGTCCCACTGCGTCTCTTCGTTCAGGCCGAGCGCGGCATGAAATTCCGCGATGCGCTCGGCGCTGAGCAGGGCGGCGTGATTGGCCGGGTCTCCGGCGATCGGCAGGCCGCGGCCCTTGATCGTGTAGCAGAAAATAACGCTCGGTCGCACAGTCTCGGCTTCGGCCGTGCGGAACTTGCCGATCAGCTCGCGCATGTCATGGCCGCCGAGGTTGGCCAGCAGCGCCGGCAGCTGCGCGTCGGACACGCCGTCCACGCACTTGAGAATCTTGCGGCCGTTCTTGCGCGCCGACATCGCCTCGCGAATCGCCTCGCCCGGGCTGCGAATCAGGCTCTGATATTCCTCGTTCGGCATGTCGTCGATGAAACGACGCATCGCCACGCCACCGTCGCGCTCGAACACCGCCTGCAGGTCGTGCCCATACTTCGCCTCCAGCACGTTCCAGCCGCATTCGGCGAACATCGACTTGAGCTTGTCCGCCCGCACGCCGGGAGTGACGCGGTCAAGGCTCTGGCGGTTCAGGTCGACCAGCCAGATCTGATTGGGCGTGTTCAGCACGGCGTCGTCGATCAGCGCCTCCCAGATGTTGCCCTCGTCGAGCTCGGCGTCGCCGGACATGGCGATGAAGCGGTTGGAATCGGTGCGGCCGAAATGCGACTCCGCGTACTGCTGCGTGAGCGCGGCGAAGCTCGGCGCCACCGGGCCCAGGCCCATCGAGCCGGAGCTGAAATCCACCGGCACCAGATCCTTCGTGCGGCTCGGGTAGGACTGCAGCCCGCCGAATTCACGCAGCTGCTTGAGCCGCTCCTTCGGGTGCAGGCCCATCAGATACATGGCCGAATGAAACACCGGCGCCGCGTGCGGCTTGATCAGCACGCGGTCGGTGCTGCGCAGCAGATGAAAGTACAGCGCCGTGATGATCGACACCGACGATGCCGAGCTCGCCTGGTGGCCGCCGACCTTGGTCTTGTCCGGATTCGGACGCACGTTGTTGGCGTGGTGAATCATCAGCGTGGACAGCCACAGCAGCTTCTGTTCGATATTTTTGAGCAGCGCGACGTCGCCGTCGATGGAGGAGGACACGGAAGGGGCAGGTGCGGGATCAAGAAGCATCATATTGCGGTGTTTTCGCGCAGGCGGGCGACCATTTTGACCGCCGCCTGATCCAGATGGTGCGCGAGCGTAGCGGCGGCGCCATTGGCGTCGCCAGATTTGCAGAGATCCAGAATCAGCCGGTGCTGCAGCTGAGCCTGGTCGTGGTAGTCGACGTTCGTCAGGTAATTGACGAGATAACGCTGCACATTGGCGTGCAGCATGCGCACGTGGTCGAGCAGGCGCGCCATGCCAGCCGCTCGGTACAGCACCGCGTGGAACTCCCAGTTAAGGCTGCTCCACGCGATCGGGTCTCGTTCGCCATCCATGATTTCGATGAGCCCTGCGGCGCGCACGAAGTCGGATCGCGTCATGCGCGGCACAGCGCACCGCACGGCAAGCGTTTCAAGCGCCCCGCGCATGGCATAAATCTCATCAACTTCGTCGGGAGACAGCGCAGAGACGTAGGCGCCGCGGTTGGGCAACAGGGTGACGAGCCCTTCAGCCTTCAATTGCACCAGCGCCTCACGCGCGGGAATCTTGCTGACGCCGAAGCGCGCGGCGATTTCATCCTGCGGCAACGGCTGCCCGCTGCGCAATTCGCCGGTCAGAATCGCGCTGCGCAGGGCGGCGGCGATCATTTCCGGGGTGGTTCCAGTCTGTGTGACGCTCAACGGATACGAGTATACGATTATGCCGGCTTGGCGCAACCTGCGAAACGAAGGAAACGAACCCGGCTTCTAAGAAGCCGGGTTCGTTTCCT
>CAXNFZ010000288.1:0-3578 GCA_964201495.1 Chloroflexota bacterium
CAGCGAGGCAATACTTCTGGAAAGTCCGCCTGCCGTAAAGCGCGGGCACATCGCTGGCGCGCTGCGCTTCGCACCGGACGATGCGCTGTTCATATTCATGGGCGATGGCGTGAATCAGTTCCAGGTCAGCGAACAGCCGCAGAATCTCGACAGCTTGAACGGCAAAATTCTGCGCATGGATCGCACCGGAGCAGGCCTGCCCGACAATCCATTCTTCGACCCGAACGCCCCACGCAGCGTACGTTCACGCGTGTGGGCGTTCGGCCTGCGCGAACCGTTCCGCTTCGCAATTCACCCACGCACCGGCATCCCCTACGTCGGCAACGTCGGATTTCATTACCATGAATCGATCGCGCGCGCGACGCCCGGCGCCAACTTCGGCTGGCCGTGCATCGACGGCGTCATCCCACACCGCCGCGCCCGCTTCACACCCATTTGCAACACGCTCGATTACGCCACGATCGAGCCCTCCGACGTGAACTATCCTCACCTGCGCACACGAGCAGCCGTCATCGGCGGCGACTTCAATTTCGGCGACGCCCTCCCGGCGGACACCCGCGGCGACTTCTTTTTCGGCGACTACATACGCGGCTGGGTGCGCCGCGCCGAACTGGGCTCCGACGGTCGCATCGTCCGCGTGTTGCCCGTGCTGACAAACGTCGGCAACCTTGTCGACATGCAGTTCGGGCCGGACGGCAACCTCTATGTGCTCTCGTACGGCGGCGGGTCACTCTCGCGCATCACGGCATCTTCGGCAGCCGCTGCAGCACCTTCACCAGATCCGGCGCCTTAAGCTGAATCTGCGACAACGCCGTATTCAACAGCAGATACGCCCACGTCAGAATATCTTCGCCGACCTCGTACAAGCCGAATTTGCCGAAGCTGCTCCGCGGGACCGAAAGCTCTCCCGTACGCGTCTGGCGGGCGATCATCCAGCCGCCTCGCAGGCAGAAAATCGCGTCCGGGCTGAACTCTGCGCGCAGCGCGTCACTCTGCAGCGCAGCATTCAAGTGATCGATCGACGCACGTGCGTCGATCCCATCGACGGCAAACACGTACCCAAGCAGCGGATTGATCTGATCATCTGAAAGCTGCGCATACCGCGCACCGAACATGCGCAGATGATGCAGCGGTGATACATCGTAGGCCGTGGCTTTTTCACGCCGCATGCGCTTCAACTGCTCGATCATGCGCAACTGAAGATCGAATTCAGCCTCATCCATATGCAGGCTTACACCGCACATCGCGTACACCATCTCCACCGGATGCCGATCACCCAGCGGCAGCCGATGCAGCGCGTCGAAAATCAGCAGGCCTTCCGCTCGCAACGGGCTCTGCTCCGCTGCAAACACGCTGCCCTGCTCGACACCGTAGCGCTGCGGCAGCATCGCGCGCAGCACCGCCTCCATCTGCACAGGCTGGGCCGGCGACGATTCTTCGACGCAGCGCAGCCAGGGCCGCATGTGCAGACGCGCCGATTCAATCAGCGTCATGCAGCAGCTCCACCCCCTGCAGCTGCTGCAGGTTCGAGGCGCCGACGCACAGCATCACCGCGCGCAGCTGGCCGAGCGCCACTTCGATTTCTTCGCCCACTGCTTCATGCGACAGCGTCGCCGCGCGCAGAAAATGCCGCGCCATTCCGAACAGCGTCGCCCCCAGCGCGATGCATTTTGCGCCGTCGATGCCGTCCTTCAGGCCGCCGCTCGCCACGATCGGAACCCCCGGCGCCGCCCGACGCGTCAGCCGGATCGACTCAGCAGTCGGAATTCCCCAGTCGGCGAAGCTCGCTGCAATGCGCCTCTGCACGTCGTTGTGCGCACGATACATCTCGACCTGCGACCACGAAGTTCCACCCGCCCCCGCCACGTCGATCGCGTCCACCTCCGCCGACGCCAGATCACGCGCCGCACGCGCCGAAATTCCCCAGCCCACTTCCTTCACCACCACCGGAATCCCGTCGAGGTGCAGCGTACGCGTCACTTCACCGATCTTATCCACCAGCCCGGCCCAGTTCGTATCCCCTTCGGGCTGCAGCACCTCCTGCATCGGGTTCAGATGCAGGATCAGCGCATCCGCCTGCATCAGCTCCAGCGCCCGCCGACATTGATCGACGTCGAAGCCGTAATTCAGCTGCACGGCGCCGATGTTCGCCATCAGCAGCACATCGGGCGCCACGTCACGCACATGAAACGTATCGCTCAGCTCCGGATGCGCCACAGCCGCGCGCGTGCTGCCCACTCCCATCGCAATCCCCGCTTCCTGCGCCGCTACCGCCAGGTTTCGGTTGATCCAACGAGCCTGCTCTGTGCCTCCCGTCATCGACGAAATCAGCAATGGGGCCCGCAGTCGGCGCCCCAGAAAATTCGCGCTCAGATCGATCTGCGCAGCATCGATCTCCGGCAGCGCTTCATGCACGAACCGGTATCGCTCCAGCCCGTTCGTTAACCCGGACGCTACGTTTTCTTCGAGATTGATCCGAATATGATCGGCTTTGCGGCGCTCAAGAGGGTGTTCACTCATAATGTCATTCTGTGTGGCGATTCAGTCCGATCGCTGTTTTTCGTAACTGCTCAGGCCTAAGTTGATATTTCCCGCAAAACACACTGTTCCTCCGCCCGAAGGGTGGAGGAACAGTGTGTTTTGCGACGAGAAATAGACCGGCCTGAGTAGTTACTGTTTTTCAGGCCGGTCGTCTGTCGGCGCGAATACCTGCTCCGGATCCGAGCATTTTTTCGTCGATTTCGGATCTGCACGTCCCTGCGCAGATCTCGGTCGCTTTTTCCACGAAACAGACCGACCTGCGGCACGGCGCCTTCAGCATGATGCAGCCAGCACACCGAGATATTGCCGTCGACGTTGTGGCCACACTTTAACGCACATCGCGTAACTTCCCTAAATGGGCGGTGTTTATATCTCGGTATCGGTTACGAACGCGTCTGACGCTGCCCTGCACTTCGAGTGCATTCCGTGAATCACCCAGCCTGCGACCGTAGAGAACAGTCGAAGGCGCACATGGGTTTTACGGAGAACTCACGAAGATATGAGCCGTTTTAGACGATATAGAATCAGCGCCTTGTGCGGAAGTGGTGAGTGTTGTAACTACAAGGCTCTCTACGAAATTCAATCTCGAATCATCGTTTCTCTTTCTTGGCCTTTCTCACTCGTTCTCTTTCTTTCTCTCCTTCAGGGAGCGTAATAAAGCGAGCAAAGTAAGGGAGCACGAGTCGAAGATCGCAGAACGGTCACTCGAAAATGAATGAGTCAGGGGCAAAATAGATACGAAGTGTTTATGCTGGCCGGGCGTCCGGTCGACTCAGAATTACCGCAGCCGCAAGGACTGATAGAAGGAGTTTATTAGCAATGGCAGAGTCTACTTTCGAACGCGTACAAAAGCTGACCGTCGAGCTGCTCGGCGTGCCCGCTGAAAAGATCGTCATGGATGCCCGCTTTCGCGATGACCTCGAGGCGGATTCGCTCGACCTCGTCGAACTGATCATGAAGTTCGAAGAAGAGTTCGGCGGCGAGATCAGCGACGAAGATGCCCAGAAGATCACCACTGTCGGTGAGGCCGTCTCATA
>CAXNFZ010000289.1:0-3568 GCA_964201495.1 Chloroflexota bacterium
TCTCCTCTCTCCTCTCTCCTCTTCCCTCTCTTCCCCTTCTAGCCTCTCTTCGTCACGCGCACTTTCACACCTTCGCGTGGGCGGAGGGTGAGGGACGGTTCGGCGATGACCGTTGCCGGGTCTTCGACATCGAGGCGATAGCGCTGCGCGATGGCGGCGAGAATCAGCGCCGCCTCCATTTTGGCGAAACCGTTTCCGATGCAGACGCGTGGGCCGCCGCCGAAGGGAATATAGGCGTACTTGTGCAGGCCGGCCATGCGGCCGCCGATCCAGCGGGTGGGATCGAAGGTCTCCGGCTGGTCGTACCAGCGTGCATCGTGCTGCAGCAGGTATGGGCTGACCCACAACTGCATCCCGCGGGGGATGGCGGTGCCGCGCAGCGTGATGTCTTCGGTGGCGCAGCGGGCGAACATCCAGGCAGCCGGGTACATGCGCAGCGTCTCGTCAATGACGGCGGCGGTGAACGGAAGCGCGCGCAGGTCCTCGGTGGTGGGCGTGCGCCCGCCGAGCACGGCGTCAAGTTCGGCTTCAAGCTGCTGGCGCACCTCGGGGCGACGCGAAAGCTCGAACCACGTCCACGACAGAGTGTTGGCAGTCGTCTCGTGGCCGGCCAGATACAGCGTCATGACTTCATCGCGCAACTGTGTATCGCTCATGGCGCTGCCGTCGTCGTCGCGGGCGCTCATCAGCATTTCCAGCAGGTCGTTGTGCGAGGTAGGGCTGCTGCGGCGGTCGGTGATGATGCGGAAGATCGCTTTTTCGAGGCCGCGCACGGCTTCGTCGACGCGACGGCGCGTGGGCGTCATCCAGCCGGTCGGCATCATCATCTGGATGCTGCGCATTTCCTCGGTGGCACCGTCGAGCACGTGGGTGAGCAGTTCACCGACGTCGCGCGCTTCCCTGGTGACATCGGCGTCGAACAGCGTCTTGGCGACGATGGCCTGGGTGAGCATCATCATGTCCTGGTGTGCGTCGCGCTGCTGGCCGTCTTTCCATTCGCCGAGCATTTTTTCTGTGAAGTGCACCATCGTTTCGGCGTAGCGGCCGATGCGTGAAGCATGGAAGGCTGGCTGAGAGAGCTTGCGCTGGCGCTTCCAGAAATCACCCTCGCTGGTGACGAGGCCGTTGCCGAGCAGGCGCGGGACGGAGTAGCCGCCCATCGCGGCATAGCCCTTGTCGAAGCGCCGGCCGGTTTCGAGCAGCACAGTTTCGACATCGTCCGGGTGGGTGAGCAGAATCTGCGTTTTGCCGCCCATGGAGAACGCGGCTGCGTCGCCGCGTTCGCGCTGCAGCCGGGTGAGAAATCCGATTGGGTCGCGGCCGAAGTCGAACAGGTGCCCGACGATGGGCAGGCCGCGGGAAACAGGCGTAGAGACGTTCATAACGCCCTTAAGCGTAGCACCCGAATTTCAAAACTGTATGAGAAAAGGCGAAGAGGTGAGGACCGTGCATATCCACAGGTCGGGGCGAATTTCGACAGCGGATTTGTCTCACGCGAAGCCGCCAGGAACGCGAAGGAAACAGCTTGTTGTACTTTTTCCATGCCTTCACTTGAGTAAAATTCTTTCGTGACGGAATTCGGACCTCTTCGCGTTTTTTGCGGCTTCGCGTGAGAAATGCATTTGCCCCAAACGGTCGATGGATCCGATGTCCTGGAATGCCCTGGAAAGGAGTGGCCGACGAGTAACATAAAGGTCATGCCGAACGCCATACTTTCGCCCGCGCAAAGGGCCGCACTATTCACCGTGCTGCAGACCCGATTCGACAAGAACAGAAGCCGTCACCCGAATTTAGAGTGGGTGATGGTGTTGGCGGCGTTGGAAGCGCATCCGGAAAAATTGTGGTCGCTGCATGAAATGGAAAGAACCGGCGGCGAGCCGGACGTCGTCGGCCGCGACGCGCAGACGGGTGAGTTCGTGTTCGTCGACTGTTCGCCCGAGAGTCCGGTCGGTCGCCGCAGCATGTGCTACGACCAGGCGGGACAGGATGCGCGCAAGGACGACGCGCCGGCGAAGGGCAATGCCGTCGGGGCGGCAGCGGCGATGGGCGTCGAGCTGCTTTCGGAAGAGGAATACGCCGACCTGCAGAAGCTCGGCGAGTTCGACGTGAAGACGTCGAGCTGGCTGAAAACGCCGCCCGAGCTGCGCAAGCTGGGCGGCGCAATTTTCGGCGACCGTCGTTACGGACGCGTGTTCGTGTATCACAACGGCGCGCAGTCGTTCTACGGCGCGCGTGGATTTCGCGGCGTGCTGCGGGTGTGACTGGACGACGGACGACAGCGCATCCGTGGCATCGCCCGGAGCTGATGTTTGGCGCGCGGCGGCATGGGCTCGCCGATGACGGCTGCAGCTGGGACGACGTCGGGACGTCGGCAAAGACCGGCGAGGGCGGCTATCATCCGCCAGGATGATCAAACCCCATCGTCTCGTCCCGGGTCAGACAATCGGCCTGGTTGCGCCGGCCAGCGCGCCGGCTGAACCGGATGTCGTGCGTTTTGCGGCCGATGTGATCCGGTCGTTCGGTATGCACGTGCGCATCGGTGCGCATGTGTTCAATCGCAGCGGCTATCTGGCTGGAACGGACGCCGATCGCGCGGCCGATCTGAATGCGATGTTCGCCGACGGGTCGGTCGACGCCGTGTTCTGTCTGCGCGGCGGCTACGGCGCATCCCGGTTGTTGCCGATGTTGGACTTCGACGTCGTTCGTGCCAATCCCAAGCCGTTGATCGGTTACAGCGACATCACCGCCCTGCATATGGCGATTCATGCACGCACCGGGCTGGTGACGTTTCATGGACCGATTGCCGCGCAGTTATTCACGCCGTACACGCTGGCCGAGTTCAAACGCGTGCTCTTCGGCGCCGAATGGCCGGCGATCATCGGCGCGCCGCCGCCGATCGAGGTGCGGGAAGGTCAAGTGGAAAAAGCCAACCGACTGGTCACGCTCGCGCCGGGTAGCGCGCGCGGCCGACTGCTGGGCGGCAACCTCACGCTGCTCGCGCATTTGTGCGGCACGCCGTATTTGCCAGACTTCACGGATGCGCTGCTGTTTCTCGAGGACGTGGGCGAAGCGCGCTATGCCGTCGATCGTTATCTCACTCAGCTTTGGCTGTCCGGTGTGCTGAGCAAGGTGCGCGGCGTCGTGTTCGGCAAGTTCACCGAGCCGGCGGCGGCGAGCTGGCTGCACGATCGGTCGCTCGAAGATGTGCTGGCCGAACGCGTGCGTGCACTCGGGATTCCGGCCTACATGGGCGCCATGATCGGCCACGTCGACGATCAGACGACCGTGCCGGTCGGCTGCATGGCCGAACTCGACGCCGACGCCTGCACGCTGACGGTACTTGAGGCGCCGACGGACGATCGCTGAAGGACGACGGACGACGGACGACGGACGACGGACGACGGACGACGGACGACAGACGACGGACGACAGACGACAGACGACAGACGACAGACGACAGACGACGGACGACGGACGACAGACGACGGACGACAGACGACGGACGACGGACGACTGAATAATCTCGTGAAACTGGACCAGCGTTCCAGACGTAGAAAGGAACACACAA
>CAXNFZ010000290.1:0-3546 GCA_964201495.1 Chloroflexota bacterium
CGGAGCACGGCCCATCGCGCAGTCAACCAGCTCACGCGACACTGTATGCCAAGGTTTTCGTTCTGCCATGCCGGCCGATTGTCACACAGCGCCAAACCAGGGTTCGTCGCGGGCGCATACGCAGTTAGGGGCGAATTTCGACAGCAGATTTGTCTCACGCGAAGGCGCGAAGAACGCGAAGGAAAAAGCTTGTGATGGCTTTTCCGTGCCTTCGCTTGAGAAAGTTTCTTCGGCGACGGAATTCAGACATTTTTGTGTTCTTCGCGTTCTTCGCGTGAGATATATATTCGCCCCTTTTGGCGAATGCACCCTTCGTCGCAACACCTCAAACCGGCCTGTTTTTCGAATTACCCGGCCGAAGTCGCCACTTCTGCCTGGCCAGTATCTTTCTTGTCCGCCCAGTGCCGCCGCATCGCCACGAACACAATGATCGCCACCACATTGCCAATCGCCGCGACGACGAATACAGGCCGCACGGTGCCGAACAGATCGGCGACAACGCCATTCACCACCGCGCCGAGCACGCTGCCCGCCGCCAGCGCAGCTGCCAGCACGCCCTGCATCGTCGCTGCACGATCACGCCCGGCCAGGTCGTACACCATCCGCACCGATGCAATCAGGAACACCGCATACGTCAGACCATGCACCAGCTGCACTGGCAGCACGAACTCCGCCGACGGCGCCACTGCGTACAGCGTAAAACGCACGACATACGCGACCAGCGCAACGAGAATCATGCGCGCATTCCCAAGCCGCGACTGCAGCCAGCCAGAACCAAACAGAAATGGAATTTCGCTTACCGCCACGATTGCCGACGCCAGGCCGATGATCGCCGACGTCGCCCCAAGCTCGCTCAGAAAAATTCCGAAGAAATTGCCGAGCGTGCCCTGTCCGATTGCCGTCAGAAACGCAATCGCCAGAATGCCGGCCAGCACAGGGTCGCGCAGCGCTCCCCGCAGATCGAATTTCAGCACAACGCCCGACGCCTGCGTGCGCGTCTGCGTCGCCGGCAGCAGGCCCGCCACTGCGCTCGCCGTCAGCAACAGCGCCGCATACATCAGAAGAAATGCACCTTCCGGCAGCAGGCTCGAAATCCAGCCCACACCCGTCACAACGACCATAAAGCCCATCGTTCCGAACAGTCGGATGCGCCCATATGGAATCTGCGAAGTTTCCGCAAACGTCACTGCATAGCTGTCGAGGATCGGCATCGTCGCCGCACTCGACGCCGCCCACAGCGTCATCCCCAGCAACACTGGCACGAAGCCGTGCGCAAAATACAGCAGGAACGCCGCAAGCGCCGTCGGAATCAACAACAGCCGAAACATGCGCCGATGAATCGAACGCCGATCGGCAAATGCACCGATCAGCGGCGCCAGCAGCGCCACCGAAATCGGCTGCACCGTGCCCAGCACGCCGATCTCCGCTCCGTTCAATCCGAGATGCCGATAATGCGGGCCAATAAATGGCCAGAACGCCCCGATCGCCGCGAAGAAGAAGAAATAGTTGACCGCGAGCGCGATGAGATTTTTTTTATGCGAGTCAGTCGATGCAAGAGAATTTTCAGAAACATTCATGGAATTTGAGGGTGATGATATGCGATTAAATATTCTGCAACTACTCGAGAGTGGCTAAACTCGACTACATGAACCCGCGAATCACGGGAGCAGACAGCATGATAGAGAATTGGCAAGCTCGTGGAATTGCACAATCTGGTAACTACTCAGGCCCAAATCAATATTTCCCGCGAAACACTGGCTGGCCTGAGTAGTTACACAATCTGAAATCGTAACTACTCAGGCCTAAATCAGTATTTCCCGCGAAACGCGCTATTCCTTCCCCCGAAGGGGGAAGGAATAGCGCGTTTCGCGTTGGAAAATGGATGGCCTGAGTAGTTACCTGAAATCTGAAATGATCACCCTCGACACTCCCGTCGCCGTGCTCGAACTGAGCCAGTTCGAGCGCAATCTCGCCAAGCTGCAAAGCTATCTCGATGCGCACGGCATCGCCAATCGTCCACATATCAAGACGCACAAAATCCCGGAGATCGCGAAGATGCAGATCGCCGGCGGCGCCGTCGGCATCACCTGCCAGAAACTGGGTGAAGCCGAAGTGATGGCGGACGCAGGCATCACGGATATTTTTCTGCCGTACAACATCCTCGGTGAACAAAAACTGGCGCGCCTCGTCGCACTCGCACGCCGCGTGAAAATGTCCGTCACCGCCGACTCAGCCGTCACTGTGCACGGACTCTCGGCTGCGATGCAGCAGGCCGGCCTCGAGCTCGAGACGCTCGTCGAATTCGACACCGGTGCGCAGCGCTGCGGTGTGCAGTCGCCCGATGATGCCGCAGAGCTCGCCCGCCTCATCGCGCGCGCGCCCGGCCTGCGCTTCGGAGGCCTGATGACCTTCCCCTGCAACGCCGCCACAGATCCCTTCGTCCTCGTCGTGCGCGAACGACTGCAGGCGGACGGCATCGCCGTGCAGCGCGTCAGCGGCGGCGGCACCGCCCGCATGTGGCACGCGCACGAAAGCAAAACCATCACCGAATACCGCAGCGGCATGTACATCTACGGCGACCGCAACACGCTCATCAACAATGCGATGTCGCTCGATGAAATTGCATTCAAGGTGATCTGCACCGTCGTCAGCCGCCCAACAGCCGATCGCGGCATCCTCGATGGCGGCAGCAAGACGTTCTCGTCCGATGCTTCGCTGAAGGACGGGCACGGCCTGATCCTGGAGTACCCCGAGGCGCGCTTCTACGGCATGTCCGAAGAACACGGCCACGTCGATTTCTCGGCGTGCGCAACGCGGCCGCAGATCGGCGAACGCGTCACCGTCGTTCCCAATCACTGTTGCCCGGTCTCGAATCTGTTCAATGAAATCGTCGGCGTGCGCGACGATCAGGTCGAAGTCGTCTGGCGCGTGGCCGCACGCGGGCTGCTGAGGTGAGAAGAGTGGATAGTACGTAGTGATAGTAGATAGTGATAGTAGGTAACTACTCAGGCCATCCATTTTTCCAATGCAAAACACGCTATTCCTTCCCCCGAAGGGGGAAAGAATAGCGTGTTTTGCGGAAAATATTGATTTGGGCCTGAGTAGTTACGATAGTAGATAGTTGGCCGCTGAGCCGATTACTATCCACTATCACTATCCACTATCCACTTTCCTGCGCAGCCGCTCCACCCGCCGATCGATCTCGGCGCAGCGCCAGCGATCGGTGCACACGACGCGTGCGCGCAGCGCGCAGGCCAGCGCCTGTGGAAGATCGACCTGTCGCCATTCGTGCAGCTTCGCCAGCTCGATCAACGCATCGACATCATCCTGGTCGGCGAGGTGCTTCCAGTGCTCGCGCGCCTCGCCGTGGCGTTTCTGACTTTTCAGCAAACGTGCCAGACGGCGGGCTGTTTCGCTCTGCGCAGACGCCGGCGCGTCGACCGCCTGCGCAGCACTGCGATACGCACGTTCGGCCTGCTCCGGCTCGCCGGCGCGTTCGTGAAATGCGCCGGAAGCAAAATGCTCACGCCCGTCGCGCGGCCGAAA
>CAXNFZ010000291.1:0-3541 GCA_964201495.1 Chloroflexota bacterium
GCGGTTTTTTTAATTTGACAACAACATGAGCATCCACCCCGAAAATATCCTGGTCTGTCTGGCATGGCCGTATGCCAACGGTGAGCAGCACGTCGGCCACATCGCAGGCTGCTATCTCCCGGCCGACATCTTCGCGCGCTTTCAACGCCTGCGCGGCAACCGCGTCGTCGCCGTGAGCGGCAGCGACAGCCACGGCACGCCGATCGTCGTGCGAGCGGACAAGGAGAACAAGACGCCGCGCGAAGTGTTCGAATATTTTCACGAGCGCTTCCTGAAAACCTGGCAGACGCTCGGCATTTCATACGACCTGTATACACACACCGACACGGAAAGTCATCACGCCATCGCGCAGCAGATGTTCCGCCGCCTGCAGCAGAACGGCTATCTGTATCAGGCGAAGCAAAAGCAGATGTACTCACCGGCGCAGGACAAGTTCCTGCCCGATCGCCTCGTCGAAGGCACCTGCCCGCACTGCAGCTACGACAAGGCGCGCGGCGACCAGTGCGACAACTGCGGACAGCTGCTCGACGGCACCCAGCTGATCAACCCCCGCAGTCGCGCCAACCCGGCCGACAAGCTCGAAGTGCGCGAGAGCGAACATTTCATGTTCGACCTGCCGAAGCTGAAGGACCGCGTCATGGCCTATCTCGGGGACAAGGATGAGCGCTGGCGCAGCACCGTCACCGAATTCTCGCGCGCCTACGCACGCGACATCGAGCCGCGCGCCTTCACCCGCGACCTGACGTGGGGCATTCCGATTCCAGTGCCCAACAGCGAAGGCAAGGCGATTTACGTATGGTGGGAAGCGGTGCTCGGATATCTCAGCGCCACAGTGGAATGGGCGCAGGTGATCGGCCAGCCGGACGCGTGGAAGGATTTCTGGTACGGCGACGGCGCGCAGGGCGCGGTGAAAATCTATAACTTCATCGGCAAGGACAACATCCTTTTTCACACGGTGCTGTGGCCGTCGATTCTGATCGGCATGGAGCATCTGGAAGCCCCGTGGGACGCAGGTGCAGCCGAAGGGCGTGCACTAAACCTGCCGCACGACGTGCCGGCAAATCAGTACCTCAACTTCGGCGGACAAAAATTCAGCAAGAGCCTGGGCGTGTCTCTCGAAGCACTCGAGCTTGCAGAAAAATACGGCGCCGACCCGCTGCGCTTTTATCTCGCGTCGATCATGCCCGAATCAAAAGACGCCGACTGGAACTGGACCGACTTCATCACCTACAACAACAGCGTGCTGCTGGCGAAGTGGGGCAACCTGATCCAGCGCACGCTCTCGCAGATCTGGAAGAATTTCGATCAAAAAATTCCGCAGCCCGGCGAGCTCACGTCCGCCGACCATGCGCTGCTCGAACGCGCCGAGGCCGCCTTCGAAACCATCGGCGCCAAGCTGGATGCGTGCCATTTCCGCGAAGCACTCAGCGAAATCATCGAGCTGACGACGGAAGCCAACATCTATCTCGATCGTGAGGCGCCGTGGAAAACAATCAAGAACGAAGAGCTCGGCGGGCATGCGCGCGCGGGCACACAGCTGTTCGTCGCAGCCAAAGTGATCGACGCACTCACCGTGCTGTGGTCACCCTTTACGCCTAACCTGTGCGAAGCAGCACGCAAACTGCTCGGGCACACGCAGCCGCTGTTCGGCTCACTCTACGTGCAGCACATCGACGAAGCGACGCGCAGCCACAATGTGCTGCGCTACGATGCCACAAACGCAGCCGGCCGCTGGATGCCGAGCCACCTGCAGCCGGGCCAGCCCCTCGGCGCAGAGCCGAAAGGGCTGGTGGCGAAGATCGAAGCGGCTGGCGAGTAGATAGTAATGGTGGATAGTGATAGTAGATTTTGAGTTGGCCCACTATCTACTATCGTAACTACTCAGGCCTAAATCAGTATTTCCCGCGAAACGCGCTATTCCTTCCCCCTTCGGGGGAAGGAATAGCGCGTTTCGCGTTGGAAAATGGATGGCCTGAGTAGTTACCTACTATCACTATCCACTATCGACTTCACAAGCTCCCCATCATCCAGCACCGTGCGCAGATCGAGCAGCACACGCCCATCGTGAATGCGCGCGACGACGCCGCGTGCGCGCAGCTCGGTCTGCAGCGCCGTCGGCGAGGCGGATGCGAGCGCGAGCGCACGGGTAGGCAGAGTCTCGCCAGGCAGACTGCCGCCGCCGACGGTCGACTGCGCGTCAACAATTTCCATACGCACGCCGCGCGCCTCCGCCCACGCCGCGAGCGCGCGCTGCACCGCCTCCGTGCGCGCCTGAATCTCAGCGAGCGGCGCAGCGATCATGCGCAGCACCGGAATTTCACGAACGGCTTCGCCGCGCGCGTAGTGCAGCACAGTCGCCTGCAGCGCCGCAAGCGTGAATTTATCGGCGCGAAAGGCGCGCGCGAGCGGATGCCGGCGGCAGCGCTCGACGGCGTCGCGCGTCCCGAGCAGCACGCCGGCCTGCGGCCCGCCCAGCAGCTTGTCGCCGCTGAACGCCACCAGATCCGCCCCAGCGCGCAGGCTCTCCTGCGGCATCGGCTCGTGTGCCAGGCCGAACTGCGCCGTGTCCACCAGCGCGCCGGAGCCAAGATCGTCCAGCACGGCGACCGATCTGCCGGAGCGCGCCACGGCGGCCAGCCCGGCCACGTCCACTTCCTCAACGAAACCGATCATCTTGAAGTTCGACGCGTGCACGCGCAGCAGCACAGCGGCGTCTGCGTTTTCGTCGAGCGCCTGCGCGTAATCGGACGCGCGCACACGGTTCGTCGTGCCGACTTCGATCAACCGTGCGCCGCTCTGACGCATGATCTCCGGCACGCGAAAGCTGCCGCCGATTTCGACGAGCTGCCCGCGCGCCACGACGACGCCGCGCCCGGCGGCGTGCGCCGCCAGCATCAGCACTGTCGCCGCCGCGCAGTTGTTGACGACGAGCGCCGCCTGCGCGCCGGTCGTCTCGCACAGCAGATCCTCAAGCACCGCACCGCGCCGCCCACGCTCACCGCTCGCCATATCGAACTCCAGCGGCGTGTAATCAGCAGCGACGGCGAGCATCGCCTGCTGCGCTGCGGCACTGAGCGGCGCGCGGCCGAGGTTCGTATGCAGCACCACGCCGGTGGCATTGATCAGCCCGCGCACACGCGGCGGCGCCAGGCGCACGTGCACGCGGGCGAGCAACACAACGCGCTCCGGCAGCACAGCACCGCCACGCAAATCCGCGCGCGCCTCGTCCAGCACACCCCGCAGCGCAGAGACCACGCGCGCATGTCCTTCACGCTGCACCAGGTCAGCAGATTCCAGCAGCAGCTCGTTCACGGAAGGAAGTTCGCGGAATGGGTTGGAGGACATGGGGGTATTTTAGATTTCAGATTTCAGATTTCGTAACTACTCAGGCCATCCATTTTTCCAACGAGCGCCACGGCTCGCGCCGGCGCTGTGCCCCGGGCTGGGATGCGGCCGCCTCTCTGAGGCTGTGGGCCGATTCCCCGGGGCGAAACGCGCCTCCGGCGCTCATGCTGGACGAAAAAGCGCCGGAGGCGCGCCG
>CAXNFZ010000292.1:0-3522 GCA_964201495.1 Chloroflexota bacterium
GGCGGGCGATGGCGTGTTTCGCGGGTTTCATCAATTAGATTTTGAGCACTCCCCTCTTCCTACACCACCTTCACCTTCGTCACCTTCGTGAAGTCCGGCTTGCGCCACGGCGCCTGCGTGTACCAGTTCTCCGGGTTCGGGTCCACGTACGGCATAGTCCAGCGGAACAGCCACTTGGCATCTTCCGAAGACACGTTCACGCAGCCGTGGCTGCGCGGCAGGCCGTAGTCGTTGTGCCAGTATGTTCCGTGGAATGCCACGCCCGTGGTCGTGAAGTAGCTCACCCAGGGGACGCCCGGCAGATTGAACGCGCCTTCGTTGCCGACTGCACCGCCCCACATGTGCTGGCTCGGCGTCTTGCGGTACACGAAGTGCTCTCCCTTCGGCGTCTGAAAATCCATGCCGTCGTAATTGCGCCCAGTAGCGCAGCGACACGTCCACACCTCCACGCCCTTCTCGAATGCGTAGACGCGCTGCTCCTTCAGATTGACCACGGCAAGTTTGTCGCCTGCGTCGAGGTCGCCGGAAATCGGCGACATTTCATCTTCAACGATGATGCGCATATACGACGCCGGCACGAAGTAGCGCGCAGGGAACTGCTCGTCTTCGATCTGATACCAATACTTGTCAATCGCGCCGAACAACATCTTGCTTGCCAGCGGAACAGACTCAGCCACGACCACGTTCCTGACCTTATGCACGGCGCCGCCATAGTACCGATAGGCAGCGCGTCCGCTCACCATGCTCGCTCCTGCGCGCACATCGAAGAACGGCACCACCACCTCCGCCCAAAAGCCGAAGTCGCCGGCTTCGGTGATCGGTGACTGGCCGGAATTCCATGGAACCGGCAACACATTCGCTGAATGCACGAACCCATCGGCGATCTTGTACCAAATTTTGTTATAGGCCGATCCAGAGTCCGACTCGATGCGCTCGAGCAGCTCGAGAACTTCGTCGCGCTTCAGCGTCCTCACCTTCTTCGCCTTGATGTTCGGCTGGGCGCGCAGCACCACGCCTCCCACCAGCACCAGACCGTAACTCAAGATCTGCGTGTCGTCCTGGGCGCGGCGCATCGGCATCCGCGACGCCGAGACTCCGCGCGCCCACGCCGCCCGCCCCGGGAAAATCGCACCGATCGCCCCGGCCACGCCAAGCTTAAGCAATGTGCGGCGGGTCAGGTTATTTGTACTCATGGTTTTCGTCTCCATGTCGAATCGCTGAATATTGCGCCGACTCAGGCCGTCGCTGTCATTTTGAACCCTATCGCGAGGCGCCATCCGTAATCCCCATTCGCAATCCCCAGCCGGAACACTCTGGAACATTTTGGAACACAAGACGTCGCCGCGTGCCCCAGGAAAGTCCGAGACGACCCCATCATACAGAACAACCATAGTAGAGGGCGTGCATGCGTACATGGGAGTGCACAAAGCCCAATTGGTATCCGCGAAACACGCCATCGCCCACCCCCTTCGGGGGCGGGCGATGGCGTGTTTCGCGGGTTTCATCAATTAGATTCTGAGCACTCCCGCGTACATAGATGCATCCTCCGTTTGGAGTGAATTCCAGAAAAGCTCGGCGTCTCCGCTCAGGGCGCACGCAGCGAAAGCATGTACGCCACGAGATCCTCGATCTGCTGCGGCGTCAGCAGCGCTTCATACTCGCGATACATCAACCCATCCTGATACCCGCCGGCCAGATGCGCATCCGGATCGACGATCGACGTGCGCAAATAGTCCGCCGCACTTTGTCCAGGCACTTCCCGCTCGGCGCGCGCACCGATATCGTAGAAGTTCGTCCCCAGCCCCATCGGCGACGGCCGATCCTTCTCCACCGCATGGCAACGCGCGCACGCCGGCAGATCGCCGCGCGGCGCCGTCAACGGAAGCACGAAAAGCACGCGCCCACGCTCGACATCCCCCACCAGCGCAGGTGCACACGCAGCAAGCAGCAACGGCAGCAGCCATCTCAGCGCCGCCTTATTCATACACAGTCGCCGACCTCGCCTGCGGACTTACCCGCGGCCTCACTCGATACACGACGCTGGTCCCAAAATCAACCACATACAGTGCATCGTCAGGCCCGACGACCACGTCGATCGGATACAGGAATCCGCTCGCGAATGGATACGCGCGCGCCGTATATTCGCCTGCACCCCCAGGGACGAGTTCAAGATTCACAACCTCGCCGCGCGTCCAGAGTGCCGCGAACAGCGTGCCGCGGTACGCCGGCGGAAAAGACGCGCCGTCGTAATAGGTCAGCCCGGTCGGCGTGGCATGCGAACCGAAATCGACGATCGGCGCGCGGTCGCCGGAAGGCCCGTAATCACCGCCCGGCAGAACGTAGTTCAACTCATCGACCGTCTCACCCGCCTGGCTGTCGGCAGCAAACATCGCCCCGCTGCGGTCGAATGCGACCTCGAAGGGATTGCCGAATCCGCGCGCCTCGACCCGCACGTCGCCGCCGTCCGGATCGGCCGACAGAATCGCGCCGGCGCGCGGGTTCGGTTCCGGCCCCTCGGCGACCGTGCCGCCCACGCCGAAATACAGCCGCCCGTCCGGCCCGAACGTCAGGCTGTTGTTCGAATGCGGCGCCAGCACCATCGACGGCAGCCCATCGACGAGCGTGCGGCGTTCGTCGGCGCGCCCGTCGCCATCGACATCGCGCAGCGCCTCAACCTTGCCGGCGCTCGATACATACAGCTCGCCGCTGCGCCACGCCAGCCCGACCAGCAGCGCAAACCCGTCGGCGTACTTGCGCAGCGCGTCGACGCGGCCATCGCCGTCGGCGTCGACGCCGCGCCACAGGTTGCCGTCGATGTCGCCGACGAACACCGCGCCGTCGTCGGCAAATGCCAGCACGGTCGGGTTGTCGAACGTCCCGGCGTTGGCCGGCACATTCGTCGCATCGGCGTAGCGCTCGACGACGAAGCCAGGCGGCAGCACGATTTCGCGGCGCGCCGCGTCGAGCTCACGTTCGCGCTCTGGCGTCGATGCCGCAGACAACGCCCACAGCGCCGCCGCCGCTATCGGCACGCCAGACAACGCCGCAATCAGCGCAGCGCGATCGCCGGGCGGACGCATGCGCATGCCTGCGAACGAGCCGACCGCCAGGGCCGTCACCGCCGCTGTCATGAACTGCGCGCTGGCGATGCGAATCAGCGGCTCACCGATGCCGACCGGGACCAGGCTCGCCGCAGCCTGCGCCACCGCCGCCGCACAGCCGAAAACGAGCACGGCCGCGCCGGCCGCACGCCGCCGAAGCAGCATGCGCAGCCCGAGCGCGGCCGCCGCCGCCCACGCCGCCATCAATGCGAACGAGAGCGCGAAAATCATCGTATTCCTCTTTCCTCTTTCCTCTTTCCTCTTCCCTCTTCCCTCTTCCCTCTTTCCTCTTTCCTCTTCCCTCTTCCCTCTTCCCTCTTCCCTCGTCCCTCTTCCCTCTTCCCTCTTCCCCTCTTCCCTCTTCCCTCTTCCCCTCTTCCCTCTTCCCTCTTCCCCTCTTCCCTCTTCCCTCTTCCCTCTT
>CAXNFZ010000293.1:0-3509 GCA_964201495.1 Chloroflexota bacterium
GGGATTCACGACGGAAAATAAACTAAGTGAGTCGCCAAAAGTTCTGACGGCAGATTCGCCTCCCCCGCTTTGCGGGGGAGGCGAATCTGCCGGACAAAACTTATGGACAGGAATTTAGCCCAGGTAGTTACCCCAGGCTCAAATGATGAAATCACCGCCACCCAGTGACTGCGACGCCCCTGAATTTTTCTGCCGCACGCTCACCTGACTGCGGTGATACACCAGTGACATCGGCGGCACGCTGTCGGTCAGGAAGACGTTGCCTCCGATGATCGAGTCGCAGCCAACAACGGTCTGCCCGCCCAGGATCGTCGCATTCGCATAAATAATCACGTTGTCTTCGATCGTCGGATGTCGCTTCGTTCCGGCAAGGGATTTCTCTACCTGCAGGCCACCCAGCGTGACGCCCTGATACAGCTTCACGTTGTTGCCGATGATCGCCGTGGCGCCCACCACGATGCCGGTGCCATGATCGATAAAGAAAGACCGGCCGATGCTGGCCGCCGGATGAATGTCGATCCCTGTCGCACCATGTGCAAACTCAGTCAACATGCGAGGCAGAAGCGGCACATCCAGATGATGCAGCTCATGTGCAAGCCGATAAATAGCGATCGCGTGAAAACCAGGATAGCTGGTGATCACCTCTTCGATGCTTTCCGCCGCCGGATCGAATGCCAGCGCCGCTGCCGCATCCTCAAGCAGGCGGTCATAGACACCCGGCAGCTGCACCAGAAACGTGTCAGCAAGTTCCGTCGCTCGCGGCTGTGCACAGTCCAACACCTGCTTCAACAATGCCGATAAATGCGCTCGCAGCACGCCGTGTCGCACTTCGGCGCTCCATTCGTGCACGCAATTGATCGGGAAGAGAAAGTTGAACATCTCATCCGCCAATTCGCGCACATCAGATTTCGGCGGCACGCACACGCGCGTCTGCGCGCGTGCAGCGTCGATCGAGGCGAATAGTTCTTGCAGTGTGCCTGCCGGCGGATGATGGTTGGACATGACCTAATCGATGCTCGCCAATCGCGCGACGCTCGCTACTGCATCACCGTCGCGCACGTCGATCAGCCGCGATCCACGCGTCGAGCGGCCGCTGATCGGCACCTGCTCCACCTTCTGACGAATCGCCGTCCCTACCGCGGTGATCACCGTGATCTGGTCGGTCTCCTGAACCACGCGCGCTGACACAAGCTTGCCAATTTTTTCAATGTCGCTCGTCATCGTGCGCATGCCGGAGCCACCACGCCCCTTGGCAAGGTACTCCGAGAGTTCTGTGCGCTTGCCATAGCCGTGTTCGGTCACCGTCAGCAGGTAGCCGCCCGGTTCGACCACTTCCATGCCAGCTATGTAGTCCCCTTCTTTTTTCAACCGCATCGCCCGCACACCTGACGCCGAACGCCCCATGCGCCGCACGCTGGTTTCATCGAAACGCAGCGCCTGGCCGAGCGCCGTCACGACCATCAACTCGCCGTCGCCCGGAGTCAGGCGCACGTAACTTAGATCGTCACCTTCGGCCAGCGTCATAGCGATCAGGCCGCTGCTGCGTATATTTGCAAACGCCGCAAGATCGACGCGCTTGATCTTGCCCTTGCGCGTGCACATCGCGATCGTCGGAGTGCGCGGCAATTCGCCCATTTCAATAATCTCCGCCGATTCCGCTGATTCCGCCATCAAGGCAGCTTCTCCTTCGATCTGCTCGTCCCCGATCTCTTCCGGCGCCTGCTCTTCTTCACCTTCGACGTCGCCGTTAATCCCCTCGGCCGCTTCAATTCCCTCGACAACATCCGCCGCCTCACCAGCATCTTCGGCGTCACCCAGCGAGGCACGCATCCGCAGCATGGTCTCCTTCGAGATCGGCAGAATGGCTGTGATCTTGTCCTTCTCGCCGAGCGAAATCAGATTCGTCAGGTACGTGCCCTTGTGGTCGCGCGCAGCCTCAGTAATCTGATGCGCCTTCAGGGCATAAACACGCCCATAATCGCTGAAGAACAACACGGTATCGTGCGTACGCGCGCTGACGAGGAAGATCACTTCGTCTTCCTCTTTTGTCGCCATGCCACGGCCGCCCTTGCCGCCGCGCGCCTGAGCACGATACGCGTCCGAGGCCGTGCGCTTGATATAGCCCTTGGCGGTCAGCGAAATCAGCACGCTGGTGTCCGGGATCAGATCGTCGTCCTCGAACAACTCACTCATGCCCAGCTCGATGCGCGTGCGGCGATCGTCGCTGTACTTCGCCGCAAGTCGGAGCGTATCTTCCCGGATCAGCGCAAGAATCTTGGCCGGGCTGGCCAGCAGATCTTCCAGATACGCGATCGTCTCGCGCACAACGGCATATTCCTCGTCAATCTTGCGCCGCTCGAGCGCCGCCAGTCGGCGCAGCTGCATATCAAGAATGGCCTGCGACTGCACGTCGCTCAGCCCAAGCTCCGACATCAGCTGGCTCCTGGCGCCGTCCGCATCGTCGGCGCCGCGAATAATCGCGATCACACGATCGATGTAGTCCAGCGCGATGCGCAGCCCTTCCAAAATGTGCGCGCGCGCACGCGCCTTCGCCAGTTCGAACTCGCTGCGCCGCCGCAGCACTTCGCGCCGATGCTCGATGAAGATCAGCAGCGCACGCTTCAGGCTGAGCAGCCGCGGCTGATTGCGGCCGTTTTCATCCGCCACCAGCGCCAGGCACTGCACGCTGAACGTGCCCTGCAGCGCGGTGAATTTGTACAGCCGATTCAGCACGCGCGCAGCCTGCGCCCCGCGCTTCAGCTCGATCACAATGCGCATGCCGCGTCGGTCGCTCTCGTCTCGGATGTCGCTGATCTCTTCGATGCGCCCAACATTGACCAGGTCGGCGATGCGCTCGATCAACGTCGCCTTGTTCACCTGATACGGCAGCTCAGTGACGAGAATCTGCTGCCGTCCCCCTTTCATCTCGGCAATCTCAGCTACGCCGCGCATCACGATGCGCCCATGCCCGGTGCCGTAGGCCTGCGCGATACCTTCCCGCCCAAGAATCAGGCCGCCCGTCGGGAAATCCGGCCCAGGCACGATTTGCATCAAATCTTCGACCGTCACCGAGTCCGTGTTATCCCAGCGATCGATCAAATACGCCACTGCAGTGCACAACTCGCCGAGATTATGCGGCGGAATGTTCGTCGCCATGCCCACTGCGATGCCCGTCGCTCCGTTCAGCAGCAGATTGGGCAGCGCCGCCGGCAGCACCGACGGCTCCTGAATGGTTCCGTCGTAGTTGTCATTCCAATCGACGGTTTCCTTCTCGAGGTCCGCCAAAAGTTCTTCCGCCACCCGCGACAGGCGCGCCTCGGTGTAGCGCATCGCCGCCGGGGGATCTCCGTCGATCGAGCCGAAGTTTCCCTGGCCGTCAACCAGCAAATAACGAATCGAGAAATCCTGCGCCATGCGCGCCATGGCGTCATACACAGACTGGTCGCCGTGCGGATGGTATTTGCCGAGCACATCACCGACAACGCGCGCACTCTTGCGATACGGCGCCG
>CAXNFZ010000294.1:0-3489 GCA_964201495.1 Chloroflexota bacterium
TCAGCACGGCCATGTTCGGGTTCTTCTCGTGCAGCGTGTTGACGCCTTCGCTCACCACGCGCAGCGCATCGATGTCGAGGCCGGAGTCGGTCTCGTCGAGCACAGCCAGTTCCGGCTTGAGCATCGCCATCTGCAAAATTTCGGCGCGCTTCTTCTCGCCGCCCGAAAAACCTTCGTTCAAATAGCGCCCGGCGAAGCTGTTGTCGACCTTGAGGATCGCCATCGCTTCCTTCAACGCGCGCGAGAACACCGGAATCGGCATACCCTTGTGGTCGTGCGGAAGCACGCCGCCGTTCTTCGCCGCTGCATCCGCCTTCATGCGCGCATTCACCGCGGTGCGCAGGAAATTCGCCACCGTCACGCCCGGGATCGCCACCGGATACTGGAACGCCAGAAAAATGCCGTTGCGGCTGCGCTCGTCCGCCTCCTGGTCGAGGATGTTCTGCCCGTTGAACAGGATTTCGCCCTCGGTCACCACATACCCCGGGTGGCCGGCCAGCGTATAGGCCGTCGTGCTCTTGCCACTCCCGTTCGGGCCCATGATGGCGTGCACTTCCCCCGTGTTGATCGTCAGGTTCAGCCCCTTCAGGATCTCACGCCCGTTCGCCAGCTTCACATGCAGATTCTTGATCTCAAACCAGGCCATTTCTCTTCTCCGTATGCTCGGCAATCTTTGATTCGGCGTCATGACTCGGACCGGCGCCGGTTCGGTTTCCCGAATAGCTCCATACGTTACATCCATCACACCCAAAAAAGAATCAACCGCGCCTAAATCAAAAGTTGACAGGACTAAAACTTTGCAGATGTTTAGTCTATCCGTGATGCATGAGAGAAAAGTGAGGGAAGCAGCGACGCAGATGCTTCACACAAGCAGCTGTAGTTTCAGGCCGTGCGGGCGAAAGACTTCGAAGTCCGCGTCCAGCGTAGCCAGCGGCACGTCGGCCGCGATCGCCCAGGCAGCGAGGCAGGCGTCCATATAGACACGGGGAGCTGTCCGCACCGACAACGCCAGCGCCCGAAACAACGTCCAAACCTCCGGTGGTTCGGCAGAAACGACCAGCACGTTCGGCATCGATATCAGCTCGTCAAGCAGAGCGAATGCATCGGCATTCGTCACTCGTGGGACCTGATAGCCGCGATGAATCGCCGGCGTCGACACCAATCGGAGATAACTCATCTGAGTTTCTCGACACCACAGCAGCGGCGATTCCGATGTCGCAGCAGCTACCCAGTCACGCGCAGTGCGATGACGAGAGTGCGCAGGAAAAGTCAGCGCTACCCAGATATTGGAATCAACGAGACAGCCCTGCACGTTGCAACACCTCCTCTTCGTCAGCCTGCTCTTCGAGCGCAAGTGACTCCTCCAGCGTCATGGCGGGAATTGCGGCATCGGCGCTGGTTTCAAAATAGGGGATTCCGCGTTCATCGTGCAGGATCCGGCAACTTCGCGGCTCGACCGGCTCCACGGCGATCTCCTCGCCATACAGCGCTCCGTGCAGCATCTCGGCCACCACGTCCTTGACCGTGCGCCCCTGCTGCGCCGCGCGCACCTTCAGTTCACGCACCAGTTCTTCGGGAAGATCATAGGTGACTTTCATGCACCCAGCTTACCAGAAAACCAGCTTCCAGCCATCCACCAGCATGGTCACCGCGAAATACCCGAGCACCACGCCCATCGCCCGCATCGTCCACACGTAGACCGGCCCGGTCATGAACCCACGCAGCCGCGACACGATCACCGCCAGCGCCAGCTTCAACCCCACCAGCAGGCCATAGAAAATCCCAAGAAACGCCAGCACCGCCCACAGGCCGTCGCGCGTCGCCGCCAGCAGCTGCGGACCGAGCAGGGTCAGCCAGAACAAGTACGGCTGCGGGCTGAGTGCGTTGACCATCATGCCCCGCAGGATCGACTGCGGCGGCGCCGTCTCCATGTTCAGCTCGACCGGCCCGGTGCGCACGCCGTCCCACGCCAGTTTCAGCAGAAACGCCCCGCCAATCAGCGAAATCACGCCGAGCACCCCGTCGCGCCCCTGCAGGTTGCCCAGCACGAACAGCGACGCAAGCACGATCGGCGCATCGGTCAGGATCGGCGCAATCGCTACTTTCATCCCCTCGCGCAGGTTGTGCCGCAGCGTCTGCGCGATGATCAGCGTCGACAGCGAACCGGGCGAAATCCCGGCGTTGAAGCCCTGTAGCAGGGCGACCCAGAGGTATGTCATTTCACATTTCACATTTCACATTGCGCATTGCCCAATATGAAATGTGAAATGTGCAATGTGCAATGCGCAATAAATCTACGGCACAACGATCGCCGGCAACTCGTGCAGCGTCGCGCACACGCGCATGGCCAGCGCCGCCACCTCCGGCTGCGCCGACGACTGCAAATCAGGCACCCACACTACGTTCGCCCCCGCCGCGTGCCCGGCGCGCACGCCGGCCGACGAGTCCTCCAGCACCAGGCAGCGCTCCGGCGGCGCCCCCGCCCGCTGCGCCGCCAGCAGAAAGATGTCCGGCGCCGGCTTGCCGTGCACGACTTCGTCGCCGGTGGAGATGCTGTCGAAGCGCGCAGCGTATTTTCCGAGCGTCAGCAGCGCCAGCTCGCGCGCGGTCGACGTGGCCACCACCTTCGGGATGCGGCGCTCCTCCAGCCAGTCGAGCAGCTCGTGCAGGCCGGGCTTGACCGGCACGCCGGCGGTGAACGCCTCGCGCAGATACTGTCCGCTGCGTTCGCGATACGCGTCGATCGGATATGCCGGCCCGAAGTGCGACAGCAGAAATTTCTCGCTGTCCACCAGCCGCTTGCCGACGAAATTGGCCTTGTAAAACACATCGTCGAAGGGGAAGCCCAGCTCGCCCGACGCACGCGTCGACGTCTCGCAGTAGATCGACTCGGTGTCGAACATCAGGCCGTCCATGTCGAAGATCACCGCGTCGAAGGCCGGCTTCTCATAGCGGAAGTCGCAGTGGCTCGCGCCTTCCATGATCGTCTGCGTGCGTTGCAGGTGCGCGCGCGGGTTGAAGCCGCAGATCAGCGCGCCGTCACGGTTGCACGAAAGCGCCGCGCCCAGCTCGGGGATGCCCAGCGCGCGGTACATCTCGGCGTAGCGACAGCGCGTCACATTGAACGCGAATTTCGATTCGCTGCGTTCGAGCACCTCGACGCGCAGCGCGTCGTCGCGCGTCCACGCCTCCATGCTGTCGGCCAGATGCAGCAGCGAGTCGCCGCCCATCTGCTCCGCCAACGCCGCGCCCTGCTGCTCGGCCACGCGCGCGATCGTCGCGCGCACGATCTCCACGACGCGCTCGCGCCCGAATTCGGCGCCCAGCGCCTCGACCAGCGGCGCCACGATGCGCGCCTCGATCTCCCGCCGCGTCAGCACGCCGACGCGATTCAACGTATCCGGTGGGGTTTCCATGCAGCGGAGTGTAGCGGAGTAGTTCGTGAATAGTGATAGTGATAGTGGGCCGTGCCTGCCCACTATCACTATC
>CAXNFZ010000295.1:0-3444 GCA_964201495.1 Chloroflexota bacterium
GGGGGAGGCGAATCTGCCGGACAAAACTTATGGACAGAAACTTGGCGCCGCTTTCGTGAAACACGACATCCCCCACAAATCCTATGACCACCACGCAGCCATCCAAAACCCTTCGCCAGCTGCAGGACGAAGCCGCAGCACTTTACAAACTTAAGAAATGGAATGAGGCGCTCGTGATCTACGAACGTATCGCGCGTGAGTTCCCCACGTCGATGAATCCCTGGGACGGCTTCCGGCACGCCGGATGTCTGCGCCGCACAGGACGCGTGGACGAAGCCGAAGCGAAATGCCGCAAATTTCTCGCGGCCGACAATACTTCACCGCAGGTGCGCAATGAGCTGGGCTGGACGCTCTACGACCGCTGGCTGAAGCAGCGGCAGGACGGCGAAGGTGAGAAGACGCAACTATCGCAGCAGATTCGCGCCGTGCAGGAGATTTGCACGATCACGTCTCAGGACAAATATTCACCGTTCGCAAAAGCCGTGCTCAAACTCGCCGACGCGCTGAAGGGCACGCCGAACAGCGCACCGGCCGATCGCATCGCATGGCTCAAACGCCTGTCCGCAGCCGGTCTCACGCTCGACACATTCGTCACAACGGACACCGAAGGCGTGCAGCACGAACAGGCATCCGAAAAGGAGCGCTACTACGCAAACCTCACGGACGCGCTCTTCTCACTGGACCGCTGGCAGGAATGCATCGACGCATGCACTCAGGCGCTGAAGGACATCCCGAAATTCCACTACGACAACGACATCTGGATCCCGCGCCGCGCCGCGCTCAGCCGCGCCCGCCTCGGCGCCGCAGACCAGGCGATCGATGAACTGAAAGCGCTCGTCCGGAAACAGAAGAAGTTCTTCCTGCTGTCTGAAATCGCCGAGCTGCTTCTGAACGCCGGACGCATCGAGGAGGCGCTGCCGTACGCCGCCCAGGCCGCACTCGGGAAAGACGCACCGGAGATGAAGGTGAAGGTATACGACTGCCTTGGGCGGATCTATGCGCAGATGGACCGGCAGGAACTGGCCGACGAGCACTTCCTGCTGCAGGCGGCGATCTACGCACAGAAGGGATGGCGCATCGACGACGCGCTTGCCGCGCGCATCTCGCAGTCGACCACGCCGCCGCGCGAAGTCGACATTGACGAACTGGGGCGCAAGCTCGTGCCTGAATGGGACAACGCCGTCAACGCGTCGCGCGAGCGGCTGAGCGGCACGATCAAACGCGTGGGCGAGACGAACGGCCACCTGCGCAGCGACGACGGAAAGGACTACTTCTTCTCCTTCAAGGAATTTCGAGCACCGCGTCGCATGCTCGTCGTCGGAGCGCGCGTCACCTTCGCCGTAGAGGAGGGCTTCGACAAGAAGAAAAATGTGACCGCGCTCAACGCCGTCGATGTGCAGCCAGCCGATCAGTAGCCGTCCGTCGCCTGCAGTCAGCGGTCGTCCGTCAGCGGTCGTCCGTCGTCTGCGACCGGCATCATCTTCCGCGCGATCGCGCGCCGCAGCAGACCGTAGTGCTTGTCGAAGTAGCGCGCGCGGCTGCGCCACTTCAATCTCTCGGCGCGCGCGCTGGCCTGTCCGCTGCTCGCGCCGCCGTAGTGCGTCACCACCGCCCGCGGTTCGCACCACACCTCCCAGCCGCTGTCGGCCATGCGGTGCGCCCAGTCGATCTCCTCGCTGTACATTTCGAAACCCTCGTCCAGCAGCCCGACCGCCCGCACCGCCGCCGTCCGCGCCAGCATCGCCGCGCCCAGCGGCGTGCCCACACGAAACGGCCGGCCGGCGTACTGCGTCGCCGCATAGCGCCCGTCCCACCGCGTGTCGCGAAAGCGCGCCTGCAGCCGCGGAATCACGTCGATCGCCAGCTGCATCAGCCCCGGCAGCGCAAACGCGCCGTGCTGCAGCGTGCCGTCGGGGTTGCGCAGCTGCGGCCCGCACAGGCCGCAGCGCGGATGCACACGCATGAAAAGCAGCAGCGTTTCCACTGCCGCAGGCTGCACGATCGTGTCCGGGTTCAGCAGCCACAAGAATTCCGGTGCAGGCTCCGATGAAAGCAGCCGCCGCAGCGCAAGGTTGTTGCCCTTCACGTAGCCGATGTTCTCGGCCGACGCGATCAGCTCCACCGCCGGAAATTCGTCGCGCACCATCGCCGCCGAGCCGTCGCTCGACGCGCTGTCCACCACGATCACGCGCATCGGTTCGCCGCCCTGCTCCTGCAGCGAGCGCAGACACCCGCGCAGCAGATCGCGCACGTTCCACGAAACGATCACGACGCCGAGGCTCGCGCTCACGGCTTCACCAGGGTGACCAGGATCGGCGACACGCGGCTGTTCGCCAGCGAAATTTCCACCTGCTCCTGAATCAGCGACGCCCACATGCGGAACGGGTTGCGCACCGGGATGCGCGTGAATTTCACGCACCCGCGCACCACCACCTGCTTGCCCGGCGCAAGGTAATACAACTTTGCCCCGTTGTGCTCGACGACGTCGAGCTCCTGCAGCGACCCGACGCCCCAGCGCCACGGGTGGTCCTCGCCCGTGTTCGTCTCAAAATCGACGCCCACGCGCCAGATGCCCGGCTCCTCCGGAAAACCCTTCGTGTAGCGATTCTGGTCGAGCTCATAACAATCATCACCATCGAACGGACCGGCAGTACGAATCGGCGACATTCCGACGTTGCGCACGGTGAGCGTGAAGTGGATCGTCTCACCAAGCTGAAATGTCGCCTCCGGCGTCGATCCCACGCGCTCCCACTCGATGCCCTGCCCGTTCGGCTGCGTCATAATTTCGGCCACCGGCCGGCCGGAATCCGCAATCGTGAGCGAGCGCGTGGCCACATCGCGCTGCCCGATCAGGTCCACCGCTTCGGCCACCAGCGTGTACGCACCGTCCGGCGGCGGATCAGCGCCCTTGTCGATGCCGCCGTCGTAGTCGAAGAAATATCGCCCGGCGTCGAGCAGATCGGCGTTGGCGTTCATACGCGCCAGTTCCTCGCGCGGCACATCCTGCCGAAAGCCGTCGGCGCCAAGCACATAGACAGAAAGCTTCGCTGGCTGGTCGATCACCACGTTGATGTAGACGTGGTCCTCGATCGCATCGCGATTGGGCGTGAACACCTCGGACGTGACGCTGAATTCGCTGATCTTCGGCGCCGGCCGATTCGACTTCTCGATGCGCAGCGGCCCACTGGCCATCGCACCGTCAGCCTGAATATGCCAGGTGTACTCACCGTTCGGCACGAGCTTGCCCTCGGCGTCCATGCCGTTGAAGAGCAGCTCGAACGGGCGCGGGCTGGCCGGGCGCACAGTGCTGCGACGCAGATCGAAACGCGCACCAGACGCATCGACGAGATAGATCGACACGTCGGCGCGTTCGCGCAGCACATACGAAACGCGCGCGATGTCGGCGTCGCCGTCACCGTTCGGGCTGATCACCGCCGGCGACAC
>CAXNFZ010000296.1:0-3374 GCA_964201495.1 Chloroflexota bacterium
CTCGGCCCGCAAGTCGATTGGCGCGCCCTGCGGCTGCCGACGGCGACCTGGCTGCGCCTCGGGGCGGCCTACGTATGCGTGTGGCTCCTCGGCGGCATCTTTCTTCTTTGCATCTGCCTGGCGTTCGCCCCATGGCCGGCGCTCGAGCAGCTGCGGCTGACCATCGGCACGTGGGCGCTCTCCAGCATGCTGGCGACGGTGGCGCTGCTCCTGCCCTCTTCTCTTGGGGTGAAAGAACTCAGCGTCGGCTTTCTGCTCGGGACGGCCCTGCCCGCTTCGACCGCGGTGCTCGCCGCCGTGCTGGCCCGCCTGATGACGACCACTTTTGATTTTGCGTGGTCTGCGGTGGTGTTCGTATTCGCCACACGACTGCGCCGACGGCGCAAATGACCCGGTAAATTCGCATCAGACCCGATTTCGGCGGGCAATTTGACGACTACCCGAAGGGGTAATACCTCATTGAGAACTAAAAACGTATTCTGAGCCTCGTTCGGGGCCTGACTATGGGCCTTGCCTTGATTCCAACAAGTGGAGGATTTCGTGAAACTTACCAGAATTCTTGCGGGCACAATGCTCGCGGCAGTCGCAGTGGGCGCAGCCCAGACCAGCACGCAGGCCCAGTCCGGCGGCACGTACTCGACCGGTCTGCAGGTCGTGAACATGGAAAACAGCGTCGCAACCGTGACGCTGACGTTCTATGATGCGGCAGGCGCCCCCACCAACCATGGGGACACCATCGCCGCCCTCGGCTCCAAGACGTACTTCCCGCTGCCGGCCGTTTCTTCTGGCTTCAGCGGCTCGGCCGTCGTGAGCTCGGACAAGCAGGTTGCGGCAGTGCTGAACATGCAGCGTGACCCGGCCGGTCGCGCCGCCTACGTCGGCGTGAGCGAGGGCAGCCTCGAAGTGCTGATTCCGCTGCTGCTCAAAAACC
Source organism: Chloroflexota bacterium (assembly GCA_964201495.1). Classification (GTDB taxonomy): domain Bacteria; phylum Chloroflexota; class Anaerolineae; order J036; family Brachytrichaceae; genus CANJQH01. The sequence continues at coordinate 932 of CAXNFZ010000296.1, forward strand.
ACGGCTCGACCAACAACACCACCTTCTTCAAGGTGCAGAACGCCGGCACGGCAAATGCAGCTGTGACCGTGGCTTACACCGACGGCACAAACGGCAGCGCCACGGTCCTCCCGGGCGCCGCAGCGACGTTCGATCAGGGCACCGAGACGCACAGCAGCACGATGTTCGCCGGCAAGGTGACGAGCGATCAGCCGATCGTCGTGACCGTGGTGCAGGAGAACAGCACGCGCGTGTTCGCCTACGGCGCGTTCCCCGGCGGCTCGACCGCTCCGGTGATCCCGCTGGTGAACGTGCAGCCGGCCAAGAGCTACGCCACCGGCATCCAGATCCAGAACGGCGGCACGTCCGCGACGAATGTCACGCTGACGTACTATCCGGCCCCCGGCACGAGCATGGGCACGGAATGCACCGAGACCAAGTCGATCGCCGCAGGCGCGTCGGGCAACTTCGCCCTCGCCGCGTTCTCGGGCATCAACCCTGTTGCCGGCAGCACCTGCACGCAGGGCGCGCGCTTCATCGGCTCGGCCAAGGTGACGACCAACAGCGCCAGCCAGCCGCTGGTCGCCATCGTCAACCAGCAGCAGCCGGACGGCGGCTCGGCCTACAGCGCGTTCGATGCAGCCAATGCTTCGAACCAGGTCGTGTTCCCGCTGATCAAGAACCTCTACGGCAGCGCCCAGGGCGTGACCGGCTTCAACGTGATGAACGTCGGCGCCAGCACCACCAGCGTCTCCTGCGTGATCGCGGGCAAGGCCAATGGCGTGGATGCGTCGGTCACGGTTGCGGCGGACCTTGCCTCAGGTGCGGCGCTCAACAGCCTGCAGTCGAACGTGACTGGCATCGGCTCGAAGTTCCTCGGCTCGGCCACCTGCACGGCCACCGGCGGCGATGCACTCATCGTCGGCGTCGTGAACGAGTCGGCTGAGACGTTCAAGAACAACACCTCGAACGACAAGCTCTTCACGTCGGAAGGCGTGAATGCAGTTGCCGCGCCCGTGGTGCAGTAACTCGTCGGGGTAAACTCCGATAGTCAGGCCACTCTGTGAGTCGGGGGGTCGATGCACATCGACCCCCCTTTATTTTTGTACGCCATGTTTTTGAACGTCCGAAATCGATTCGCCGCCCCCCTCGCCGCTGCGCTGCTTTCAGTCATCGCGCTCACCGCGCTTGCTGCTTGCAGCTCGCAAAATCCGAGTCCGATCGACTCGCCGCTCAATTCGCCCCTCGCCACGCCGAACCGACCGCTCCTCGCAGCCACCCAGGACGTGAAACTCGGCCAGCTGCGCGGACGACTATTCGTCAAGCGCGGTCAGCGCAGCGTGCCGCTCAAGGACGTCATCGTGTTTCTCGGACCCATCGTGCGCAGCGATGTGACCGGCGGCGAAGGCGTGGTCGCCCTCGACCAGGTCAACGCGCCACAGTCCGAAGTAGACGCGAACGGCCTCTTCGTCATCCGCAACGTGCCGCCGGGCCGCTACGGACTCGTCGTCGACATCGACGACGACAAAATGCTCCTCAACAAACCGAGCGACGGGACGGCGTTCATCCATGAGATCTCCGGAAACGAAACGCTCGACCTCGGGGACCTGAGCTATAGCGATTTGCCCTACGTGGAGCGGCCGTAGCCGCTCCAGACCCGTCGCAGTCTCGGAATCACGCTGCACACAGCATGAGAATGCTCTTTACCGCGTCGCCTTCCGAAGTGGAGTGATGTTCACCCGGCGGGACCAGCGATTGGGCATTTCACGAACGATAATTCACGCGTGGCACCCATACTCATCGTGCAGCTCTGCGCGCTCAACGAGCGCGACAACATCGGCGCCGTCCTGGCAGAAATTCCGCGAGTGATTCCCGGCATCGAACGCGTCGAAGTGCTGGTGGTTGACGACGGGTCGACGGACGACACAGCCGCGGTCGCACGCGCCGCCGGCGCCGACCACATTCTGTCGATGGGCGCCAACAAGGGCCTCGCGCGCGCTTTTCAGGCCGGCATCGACGCGGCGCTCGCCGCAGGCGCCGGGATCGTCGTGAATATCGACGCAGACGGCCAGTATCGCGGCGCGGACATCCCGGCTCTCATCGCACCGATTCTGCAGGGACGTGCCGACGTCGTCATCGGCGACCGACAGACGCAAACGCTGAAGCACTTCTCGCCGATCAAGCGTCTGCTGCAGAAAATAGGGAGTGCGGTCGTGCAGAGCGCCGCCGGCGTGGCAGTGCCGGATGCGGTTTCAGGGTTCCGCGCATATGAACGCGACGCGGCGCTGCGTCTGTTCGTGAGCACGCGCTTTTCATACACAGTGCAGTCAGTGATCCAGGCCGGAAAGCTCGGCCTGCGCATCGCGCACGTGCCGATCATCGCGCGCGAGACGCGGCGCCCATCGCGTCTGCACAAGGGAATCGCGCATTTCGTAACCCAGCAGGCGCTGATCCTGCTGCGCAC
>CAXNFZ010000297.1:0-3362 GCA_964201495.1 Chloroflexota bacterium
CCACCTCGAAGACTGCCTGACCGGAATGACGCGCATGGAGCCCGGCTCCGTCGACGTCATCGTCACGTCGCCGCCGTACAACCTGGGCGTGCGCTACGGCCGCTACCGCGACGACGCGCCGCGCGAGGACTACCTGCGCTGGCTCGGTGAGTGGGCCGCCGCTGCCGCGCACGTACTGGCTCCGGCCGGCTCACTCTTTCTCAACGTCGGCTCCAAACCGTCCGATCCGCTCGTCCCGTTCCAGGTGCTGCAGGTCATGACGCAGTCGTTCAAACTGCAGAACGTCATCCACTGGATCAAATCCATCACCATCGACGCCGATTCCGTCGGCGACGCTTCCCCGCTGCAGGCCGACCTGTCCGTTGGCCACTTCAAGCCGATCAACAGCCCGCGCTTCATCAACGACTGCCACGAATATGTGTTCCACCTGACCCACTCCGGCGCCGTGCCGCTCGACCGCCTCGCCGTCGGCGTGCCCTACCAGGACAAAAGCAACATCACCCGCTGGCGCGGCGCCAGGCAGCGCGACCTGCGCTGCCGTGGCAACACCTGGTTCATTCCCTACGACACCATCCAGAAGCGCAGCAGCGATCGCCCCCATCCCGCCTCTTTTCCGCCGCACTTACCTGAACAATGTATCCTTTTACACGGCCGCTCGCGCGTGCGCACCGTGCTTGATCCGTTCATGGGCATCGGCTCCACCGGCGTCGCCTGCCGCAATCTCGATGTGGATTTCGTCGGCTTCGAAATCGATCCGGAATACATGCGCGCAGCGGAACAAACGCTTGGTTGATTGCACATTCGGCATTGCACATTGGTGATCCTGCTCTCGGCTTTCAATATGAAATGCGCAATGTGCAATATGAAATGCGCAATGTGCAATGTGCAATGCGCAATGTGAAATCCTCAAATGTCTTCCTCTTCCTTTTCCCTCCACTTTCCGTCCGACTTCCGCTGGGGCACTGCCACAGCCGCCCATCAGGTCGAAGGCAACAACATCCACAATCAATGGTGGGTGTGGGAGCAGACCGCCGGCAGCATCGAAGGCGGCGACACTTCCGGTCCAGCCTGCAACTGGTGGGAAGACGCCGAAGCCGACTTCGACCGCATGGTCGAGCTGAATCTGAACGCCCACCGGCTCTCCGTCGAATGGAGCCGCATCGAACCGACCGAGGGCCGCTTCGACGACGATGCGCTGCAGCGCTATCACGACATGCTGCTCGGCCTGCGCAAACGCGGAATCGAGCCGATGGTCACGCTGCACCACTTCACGAATCCGAGCTGGCTCGAGGAAGGCGGCGGCTGGACGAACGCCGAATACGTGCTGCCGCGCTTCCGCCGCTTCGTCGAACGCACCGTGCGCGCGCTGAGCGACGTCTGCGACTTCTGGTGCACGATCAACGAACCGAATGTGTTCGCGGTCATGACCTACATGGGCGGGCGCATGCCGCCAGCGCCGGCGCCGGACTTCGGCCGCACGCTGCGCGTGTTCTGCAACCTCGTCGCCGCCCACGTCCAGGCCGCCGCCGTCATCCGCGACATACAGCCGCGCGCCCGCGTCGGCATCGCCCATCACATGCGCGTGTTTCAAGGCCTGCGGCCGAACCACGCGCTCGATGCCATCGCCGCACGCGCTCAGGACACGTTGTTCAATCAGGCGATCCTCTCGTCGCTGCTCAACGGCCGCTGGCACTGGGCGCTGCGTCGCTTCGCCCCCGCCGTGCGCCTATCGCGCGGCACACTCGACTGGATCGGCCTGAATTACTACACCCGCCAGGCCACTCGCTTCCGCCGCGATCAGGCAGCCACCGGCTTCGGCTCGATCGAAAATTTCCCCGGCGTCGCCATGTCCGATTACGAATACGGCGAAATCTATCCCGCCGGCCTGCTCAAAATGCTGCAACGCCTCTCACGCTCGAAGCTGCCGCTCTACATCACCGAAAATGGCCTACCCGACCACGACGACGACCAGCGCCCCGGCTTTCTCATCGCACACCTGCGCGAAGTCTGGAAGGCCATCCAGTTCTGCTACGACGTGCGCGGCTACTATCACTGGTCGTTCGTCGACAATTTCGAATGGAGCGAAGGCTGGCGCATGAAATTCGGCCTCTATTCCCTCGACCCGCTGACCCAGCTGCGTGAACTGCGCCGCAGCGGCGCCCTCTACGGCGAAATCGCCCGCACCGGCTCGATCACCGACGACATGGTTCGTCGCTATGCGCCGCAGCTCATGGAAACGATGTTTAAATGATTTCAGATTTCAGATTGCACATTGCACATTGCACATTGAAGAACGCTCGTGGCTTCGATCGGTCATCCACGACAGGTTCAAAATGTAAAAAGCGAACTCTTGAATGTGCAACGTGCAATTTTCAATCTGAGATGTGAAATGTGAAATCTGAAATGTGAAATCTGAAATGTGCAATGTGCAATCTGAAATGTGAAATCTAAAATCTCCCCATGCTCCCTCTACTTCACAGCCACCGCTCCATCCGCGCCTTTAAGCCCGATCCGCTGCCGCGCGACATCGTCGAAGCCGTCGTCGTCGCCGGCCAGCGTGCGTCGACGTCGTCGAATCTGCAGACGTATTGCGTCGTCGCCGTCACGGACGCGGCCAAACGCGCCGAACTGGCCCATCTGTGCGGCGACCAGGATCAGATCCGCCAGGCGCCGGTGTTCTTCGCCTGGTGCGCCGACCTGAGCAAGCTCGATCGCGCCTGCGCCCTGCGCGGCCTGCCGCACGCGCACGAAAATACCGAAAGCTTCCTCATGTCCGCCGTCGACGTCGCCCTCGTCATGCAAAACGCCGCCGTCGCCGCAGAATCGCTCGGCCTCGGCATCTGCTATATCGGCGGCCTGCGCAACAACCCGCGCGACGTCATTCGCCTGCTGAACCTGCCGCATCTGGTCTTCCCCATCTGCGGCATGACCCTCGGCTGGCCCGCCGCCGAGCCCCTGCTCCGCCCACGCCTGCCTCTCGACGCCGTGCTGCACTGGGAAACGCACGACCAATCTGATGAGGACGCGCTGCTGCACGAATATGACCGCGCTATGGCCGCCACCGGCATCTATGATCAGCGCCAGGTCGCCGTCCCCGGCCGCCCCGACGAAGCTGAAAACTACGGCTGGCTCGAACATTCCGCCCGCCGCGTCTCTCGCCCCGCCCGTGCCGATCTGGAACAGGTGTTGCACGAGCAGGGGTTTCTGCGGAAGAGTGGATAGTGATAGTGGATAGTGATAGCGGGCCCGTCTGCAGTCGCACGTCACTATCCCACTATCACTATCCACTATCACTATCCACTATCCACTATCACTATCCACTATCCACTATCCACTATCCACTATCCACTATCTACTTTGAC
>CAXNFZ010000298.1:0-3320 GCA_964201495.1 Chloroflexota bacterium
CTTCGGGGGAAGGAATGGCGCGTTTCGCGGGAAATACTGATTTGGGCCTGAATAGTTACGAAATCTGAAATTCCATGACACACTTCAGCATCTCACTCGCCCTCTCCCTCTTCCCCCTCTTCTCCTCCCTCTCCCCTTCTTCCTCTCCCCCCTTCCCTCTCTTTATCCCCGACGTCGCGCGCGACGCATCCTGCGCGCCGTCCGGCGAAACCTACGCCACCATCGACATCCTCGGCCCCTACTACAAGGACAATCGCCTCACCGACGAGAACGCTGACCTGCGCCTCTCCGTCCTCGGCTACACCGACACCGTCGCCCCCCTGACGCTCGTCGATTACGGCGGCGACACCGACCCGGACGCACCGCATTTCGCCGCCATGTTCGAACCCGCCGGCGTCCCGACGTTCACGCACGCTTATCTGCGCTACGACTGGAGCTGGGACGAATCCGCCCCTCCCCCATACGGCGCGCGCGCCGGCGTCAATCATGACTGGCCGGTCTCCGTTCTGGAAATGCAAACCACTCCCGGCGCGCCGATCCGCCCGCCCGGACGCGCCGCCCAAACCGGCGGCGGCTTCATCACTATGGTGCTCTACGCCGCCCCGCGCGAAATCACCTTCGCCTACTACCGCCAGGACGGCGTCACCGACGGCTACGTCGTCTACCTGCACGGCCTCTGCGTCGACCCGAATCTCGTCGCCCTCTACCGCGCTCAACTCACCGACGGCCGCCGCACCACCCGCCACCTGCCCGCCCTCGCCGCCGGCCAAATCCTCGGCTTCGCCGACGCCGGCGCCTTCTCCATCGCCGTCCGCGACCGCGGCGCCTTCCTCGACCCGCGCTCGCGCAAGGACTGGTGGGAGTAGGGGTACGAAATTTCGTACTTCTCCCTGTTTACGCACCAAATTCCACATATTCCACGTACAACTCTTCCACAATACGGCACAATACGCCCATGCCCTACACGCTGCTTTACACCCGTGCGTTCATCAAAGATCTCGAAGATGACATCCGGCCGGTGCCCGGGCTGGTGGATTCGCTCAAGAAGCAGCTCGATCACCTCGCCGATTCACCGACGAAGCATCAGGGCAGCCTGCAGACGTGGAAGCTCGAACCCAGCAAGGTCCAGAAATCGCGCATCGACAACGCGTATCGCATGCTCTGGTCGTTTCACGGCAAGAACGAAATTCTGCTGCTCCGCGCCGGCGCGCACGATTACATCAACGAAACCGCCTCATGGCACGACATGACGGCCGTCGGCCCGCTCGACAAGCGCGACTGGGGCCTCGGCAACGACGCTCCCGCCGCGCTGCCGCCGCAGCAGCGGCCAGCCTACGATGCGCAACAATGGACGAAGGCGCCCGCCGGGCCGTTCGCTCGGGTGCCGGAAGGCGTGCTGCGCCTGCTCGGCGTTCCAGCCGCCATGCTCCCGCAGGTCAAGGCCGCAGCCGACGTCAATGTGCTCTTCGAAATCGGGCTGCCCGCACATGCCGGCGAAGTGCTGGAGGAGCTCTATACCTCCCCAAACCTCAGCGTCGAAGACCTGCTCCTCAACCCGCGCGTGCTCTTCCGCGAGACGACCGACCGCCTGGCCAGCTACGCCAAGGGCGAAATCAAGCAGCTCCTCCTGCACCTCACGCCCGATCAGGAACGCCTCGTCTCCATCCGCACCAACGGCCCCACCCTGCTCAAGGGCGTCGCCGGCAGCGGCAAAACCACCGTCGGCCTGCGCAAGGCCATGAGCGAACGCGAGGACCCGCTCGGCCTCTTCGCCGTCCCCCGCCGCGTGCTGTTCACCACCTACAACAAAACACTCGCGCGCAGCGTGCGCGATATGTTCATCGCTCAATACGGCGAAGAACAGGCACAACAGGTCGACGTGATCGTCCTGCGCGACTGGATGAGTGATTACCTCGGCCGGCCGGACATGCTCTACGGCAAGGACCAGCAGTCCACGCTCAAAACGGCGATCGACACCGTCCGCCAGCGCAATCCTGACAGCTTCATCTTTCGGCTCGCCAATGCGCAGCACTTCGTGCAGTCGGAGATCGACGACGTGTTCCTCGGCCGCGGCATTCGCACATGGGAGGAATACCGCTCCGCCAGCCGCGCCGGCCGCGGTGTTCCCCTTCAGGAACCAGCCCGCCTGGTGATGTGGCAGATCTTCTCCGCATACGTCGAACGCGCCAAGGGCCTCGGCAAAGTCGATTACAACGACCTGGCCCGCCGCTGCCTCGAACGCATGCAGGCCGAGAATTTCGCCGGCGAATACGACGTCGTGGTCGTCGACGAAGCCCAGGACCTCCGCCCGCGCGAGCTGGAGGTCACGCACCGCCTGTGCACCAATTTCGCCTCCGGCAACGCCAGCCTCATCCTGCTCGCCGACGCCGCGCAGAGCATCTATTACCGCGGCGTCAGCTGGAAGGACGCCGGCGTCAAAATCACCGGGCGCACCTACATGCTCAAGAAGAACTTCCGCAATACGCGCCAGGTGCTCTCCGCAGCCTGGGGCATGATGCAGGCCGGCGGCCGCATGGCCGCCTCGCTCGGCGACGAGCTCATCGTCCCTGACTCGATTCAGAAAACCGGCCCGCAGCCGGAAATTCTGCTGCGCAACGGCGTCACCGGCCAGATCGATGAGCTGTGCGAACGCGTCATGGCTCTCTACGAACGGCACAATGTCACCCCGCGCGACATCGCCGTCCTCGCGCCGCAGGAGCGCATGCTCGAGACGATCCGCACCCGCTTCGAACAGCTCGGCATCCCGTGCGTCTCATACAAGTCCGATGACTTCGGCATCTTCGAAAATGGCGTCAAGCTGATCACCATGCACTCCGCCAAAGGCCTCGAGTTTCCCGTGGTCTTCCTCGCTCACGTCGACGAAGGCACGATCCCCTGGCACCAGGGCGCACCGTCCCAGGAGAAAATCATCGAGCTGTCCCGCGAGGAAAATCTGCAGAGCTGGCGGCGCCTGTTCTACGTCAGTATGACGCGCGCCGCCTACCGGCTCTACATCCTCGCCGACCGCACGAAGCCGTCGCAGTTCCTCTCCGATTTCGAGGAGAAGACGATCGTGCAGCGCTAGACGCACCACCCGCTTCCTCACAAGCGCATCCGTGGCCAGGGGGACAGCGGACATGGAGAGCGCGCGAGAAAGCGCGAGAAAGCGGAACTTCGCGCGGAGACGCAGAGTTGCGGAGACGCGGATCAATCTTATGGAACGACGCCGCCATCGAACGACGCCGCCATCGAACGACGTTCGTGCGCATCACCACCACCGCCCTGCGCCTGAACCCGCGCATCCGCGTGTTCGCCGCAAA
>CAXNFZ010000299.1:0-3257 GCA_964201495.1 Chloroflexota bacterium
TCGCGGGAAATACTGATTTGGGCCTGAGTAGTTACGAGTGTTGTCGTACGGCGATCGTGTTGGAATCCTGTTGGAATTCGAGCCAGCTGTGTGCGCAGTGACGTGCTGCGGCTGAAGAAACTTCCTCAAGCGAAGGCACGGGAAAGTCATAGCCAGCTTTTTCCTTCGCGTTCTTCGCGGCTTCGCGTCTGCTGTCTGGGCGAATTCGCGCTACACTTTCGGCGTGTACAAGAATCTAAACTTCGGCGCGCTGGGACTCAGCGCGGGCTTCGAGCAGGCGGTTGCCCTGGCTGCCGCTCATGGTTTCGCAGGGATCGATCTGGATATGGCGTTTCTCGGCCGCATGGCGGCTGAAAAGTCGCCGCAGGCGGCGCGCGACTGGTTCGCGGCGACCGGTTTGCGCGCCGGCGGCATCGGCCTCAATCTGAAATGGCGCGAGTCCGACAGCGACGCCGATTTCGCAGCGTCATTGCAGGCGCTCGACGCCGAAGCAGCGCTCGCGGCGTCGTTCGGCTGCACGCGCGTGACGACGTGGGTAATGCCGTGTTCGAATCAGCTTGCGTTTCGCGCGTACTGGGATCTGGCTGTGCAACGGCTCGGAGCAGCGGCGCGCGTGCTGGCTGCGTACGGCATGCGGCTGGGCCTGGAATTCATCGGCCCGGCGACGCTGCGCAGTTCGTACAAGCACATGTTCGTGCACTCGATGGACGGCATGCTCGGCCTGTGTGCTGTGCTCGGATCGAATACCGGATTGTTGCTTGATTGCTTTCACGCATACACCGCCAAGGTCACGTCGGCTGATTTGCGCGCGCTGAGCAACGACGATGTGGTGTACGTGCATCTGAATGATGCGCAGGCAGGTCTTGGGCCGGATCAGCAGCTCGACCAGGTGCGCGACATGGTGTGCGCGACCGGCGTGATCGACATTCGGGATTTCATGGCTGCGCTGCGCGTGGTCGGCTACGACGGTCCGCTTACGGTGGAGCCGTTCAGCAAGGCTGTCAAGGGAATGGCGCTGGACGAAGCCGCGGCGTACACCAGCCGGTCGATCGATCAGGCGCTGGCATGAATGCGGTCGGCTCGCTGGGGATGATTGAGGCGGTCGTGATCGGACTGCTGTGTGCCGTGCTGTTTTCAGGAGCGTTCGTCGGTTTGTTGCTGCGCACGCGGCGGAAGCGGCCGAAATAGTTTACGAATCAGCGGCTGTCTCAGAAGAAGCAGCGCCGACAGCAGCGGTGCGTAGAGCAGCAGAGCATCATTTAAATCGGGCTTGAGCGCAGCCCAGTAATGCAGGAGCGCCAGCACCGCGGCGAGGTAGACGCCGCGGTGCAGCGTTTTCCATCGCGCGCCAAGCGTGCGCTGCCAGTAGCGCGTCGATGTGACCGTCAGCGGGATCAGAATGAGCAGGGCGCCGGCGCCGGCAATCAGATATGCTTTTTCAGCGAATTCGCGCAGGATCAGCGGCAGGTTCAGGCCAAAGTCAATGACGGCGAACGTGAGCAGATGCAGCAGCGCCCAGCCGAAGGCGTAGAGGCCGAGCGATCGTCGCGCTGGAATCAGATAAGGTGCGCGCAGCAGGCGTGCCGCCGGCGTGATCGCCAGCGAAAGTATCAGCAGATTGAGCGCCGTGCGCCCGCTGATCTGAACCGCTTCCTGAATCGGGTTGACCGACAGATCGCCTGCCAGAGCGCGTACGACAAAGATGACGAGCGGCGATAAAGCGAGCAGACCGACGATGAATGACGGCTGAAAGACGAAGGGAGGTCGGCGGGCATCGGCGGTTGGTCGTCGGCCGTCGGTCGCTTGCCGTCCATCAGTAATTTGCATACAGATCCATGTCGGCGTAGAGCGATGCTACCTGGTCCTGGTAGCCGTTGAAGGGCAGCGTGGCGCGGCGACTGAACTCCCCGATGCGACGTTCGGTGGCCTGTGACCAGCGTGGATGTGCTCGTTCGGGGTTGACGTTTGAATAGAACCCGTATTCGTGCGGTGCAGCGGCTGACCAGAGCGAGACCGGTTGATTTTCGACCAGGTCGATTTTGACGATCGCCTTGATACTCTTGAAGCCGTATTTCCACGGCACGGCAAGGCGCAGCGGGGCGCCGTTCTGCCGAGGCAGAGGTTTTCCGTACAGTCCGGTGACCATAAAGGTCAGGTCATGCATGGCTTCATCGAGGCGCAGACCTTCGACATAGGGCCATGAGTAAAACGGCGACGAGACGCCGGGCATTTGCGCAGCGTCCATGGCGGCTTCAAAGCGAACGAAGCGCGCCTTGCTGCTGGGCTGCACTTCACGGAGCAGGCGGTTCAGGGGAAAGCCCATCCATGGGATGACCATCGACCATGCTTCGACGCAGCGCAGGCGATAGATGCGTTCCTCGTTGCCAAGGCGGCGCAGGTCATCGAGGTCGAAAGTCATTGGTTTGTCGACGAGGCCGCCAACAGTGACTGTCCAGGGGTCGATTTTGAAATTTGCTGCGAGGTCGGCGACAGCTTCCTTGTCTGTGCTGAACTCGTAGTAATTGTTGTAACTGGTGATGTCATCCCAGGAGTTTGCGGGAGCGCCGAATTCGTCGGCTTTGACGGCGGGATCGGATGTCGGGCGTGGGGAAGTAGAGGAGGGCGTCGAGGCGGCTGAGGGGGTGGCTGCCGGCGTGGTGAGTGCGGGAGAACATGCTGCGAGAGCGGCGGCGCCCGCGCCGAGGGCGGCGATGCGCAGCAGTTTGCGGCGCGAAATATGTGAGGCGATGTGCGAGGAATAGACGGACTCTGGGGTAATCAGAGACGAGGATATTTTAGGGAGTGGGAGGCGGGGCCCGGGCATGGGAAACATGCTAGCGAAGCAACCTTACAGGGATGTGAATCTATTCCTCGCGAAATACCGTGAATTCCTGTGGCGGGCGGCGTTCGCGGATGCGGCCGGCATCGGCGGGCCATCCGAGCGTGATGAGTGCCTGCGGTTCCCAGTCTGGGGGCAGGTCGAGTATGGTGCGCGCGGTTTCGGGGCAGAAGAGCGGAGCGCACATCCAGCAGGCGCCGAGCTGGTGGCGGGCGGCGGCGAGGAGGACGCTGTGGATGGCGCAGGCGACGGCCTGACCGGCCATCCAGCGTTCGGCAGTGGAGCGGCGCTCGTCCGGGTAGACGTCCATATCGGCCATGGAGAGGCAGGCGAGCAGGGAGACGGGAGCGGAGGTGATGCGATCGAAGCTGCGGCGGGCATCGCGTTCGATCAGGTCGGGCGGGTCGTCGTCGCGGGA
>CAXNFZ010000300.1:0-3255 GCA_964201495.1 Chloroflexota bacterium
GCGGCGGAGTGGGTGCGCGGGGTGTTCGAGGCGGATCTGAGGGGAGCGGACATCGCGCGGTGGTGTGCGGAGGGGTGCGCGTATGGGCTGCCGACAGCGGGGTATGAGCCGGTGAGAGAGAGCGGGGGAGTCAGCTACACGGTGCGAGAACCGGCACGAATGGCGGCAGCGGCGGTGGAAATGCGGCTGGCGACGTCGCCGGAGGGGCATATGAGCGCGCCGGGCGGGGTGCTGGAGTGGATCACGCGCGCGGGGGCGGGCGACGAAATCCTTGTGCAGCAGCTGCGTGAGGCATTTGAGTGGGGAAACAGCGCCGTTCCGCATGACAATCCCCGCGTGCGGGCGCTGGTGGAGGCGGCCGAGCGAGGTGCGCAAGTGCTGGTGATGCTCGATGGTGGATATGACATCGGTGGGAAGAACGCGGCGACTGTGGCGGCACTGCAGGAACTCGGCATCCCCGGTTTGCGAGCGATGACGGCGAATCCGACCGGCTCGGGCATTCACAACAAAATGCTGTTGTTGCGCGTCGGTGGAGATCACGTGGTGCACTTTGGTTCCTGGAATGGCAGCGAGACGAGCGCGCTGCTGAATCGTGAAATGAGCGTGACTGCAGACTCGCCTGAGTTGCATGAATTCCTGCGGTCGGCATTTTTATCTGACTGGCGTGGGTTTCAGCCGACCTACCTGCCCATGCTGATGCACGAGGCACGCTATGCTCCTCGGCTCTTGATCAGCGAAGTTATGGTGGACCCGTATGGCATCGACATGGGCGGCGAATGGATTGAGATTTACAACGCCGGCACCAGCACTGCGCTTCTGACAGGGATTCGCGTGGGGGATGCGCTGGATGAGGCGGAATTCGGTCCGGGTGACGGGCTGGTGCAGTTTCCTGATGGAGCCATCCTGCCGGCGGGGGGAGTCGTCGTCATTGCGCAGGATGCGGTGGTTTTTGCGCGTCGCTACGGCAGGCCTCCTGATTACGAGATCGGCGGGTATGACGATGACGTGCCCGATATGCTGCCGGTGCTGCGCCGTAATGCCTCAGACGGCGCAGCAAGCGCCGAAAACACTGGTGGTAATGAGATCGATGGGGGTGTTGTCAACTTATCAAATGCCGGCGATGAGGTTGCATTGTCGGCGGATGCGAATACAATACATGACATCGTAGCGTGGCTGACTGAAGACATACAGGGACTACGAACTTTTGGTAAAGTTGTTCCTGCAGGTGTCAGTTTGCAGCGCTGGCCAGCGGACAGTGACACGGATGATTGTGCGGCTGATTTTCGGCTTCAGACGATTCCGAGTCCTGGTCGGGTGCCGTAGCGAATAATTTAAAGCAGTTTTAAAGAGCTGCTGTGCTGAGAGGTCTATTTGTGGTGGGTGGTCCTGATCCCTCCCCCCCTCGCGGATTGCTTGCCCGATAGACTTCTCAGCACAGCAGCTCTTTCGATTTTTCCGCAACGCCGTGTTCCAGCGAACTGATTTGAATTGCGCGCGACGCTGCGTTTGTCGCGCCTTTTTTTACTTTGCCGGCATATTCCGCAAGATCTGCAAGCGGCGTAGACTGCAAAGTATGCCGGCACGATATCCGATCCCGAAAGGCGAATTGCGAGTAGAGACGGTCGTGGTGAATTCGCGTTTCTTGTGCAGCGTGGCAGAAGTGCGAACAGCCGAGGCGGCGATGACGTTCGTGCGGCGGATTAAAGAAGAGCTGGCGAATGCCAGTTCGCACGCGTATGCCTACCGCGTGGGATACGGCGCGAGCGTGATCGACGGCTGCAACGACGGAGGTGAGCCCGGGGGAACTGCGGGAAGACCGATGCTGGCTGTCCTGCAAGGGAGCGGGCTGGGGGACGTTGCGGCGGTGGTGTCGCGCTGGTTTGGCGGGACGAAGCTGGGCACAGGCGGGCTTGTGCGCGCATTCGGTGGGGCGCTCAAAGCGGCGCTCGACGAGTTGCCACGGGCCGAACGCGTCGAAACGCGCACTTTTTTGATCGAGCTGCCCTATCCGTTGTATGAACGTGCCCGATTACTCCTGATTGCGCAGCATGGGGCGATCGATGGCGAGGAATTCGGCAGCGAAGTGCTGCTGACTGTGACGTTCGCGGTCGAGCACGTGGCCGATGCGCAGCGTGTGCTGGCAGACCTGAGCGGTGGCCGGGCGGAATGGGTGCTTGCGTCTGTTTCCAGTTAGTAGTGCGACTGGTTGCCTGATTGCTGTTTTATCGCGGCCTTGCGGCCTTGCGGCCTTGCGGCAGAGCACAGGCAGCAAGTTGCGTTAATCCAGGATTTACCAAGCAGGTATATGGTTGTCGGCATGACAACCACCCCGGTTCGCCGCCGCGTATTGATTTTGTGCACTGCCAACAGCGCCCGTTCCCAGATGGCGGAAGGTGTGCTGCGCTGGCTGGCAGGTGATCGCTGCGAAGTATTCAGCGCGGGCACTGTGGCGACGCAGGTTAATCCCTTCGCCGTGAGCGCCATGGATGAAATCGACGTCGACATTCGCATGCAGTATTCCAAGACCTATGAGCAGTTTCTCGGCCAGCCGTTCGATGCGGTGATCACCGTATGCGACAACGCCGCCGAGAATTGCCCTTTTCTACCCGGACGGTACACGCGCCTGCACTGGAGTTTTCCTGATCCGGCCGCCGTCATGGGAGATGAAGCGAAGCTGCAGGCATTCCGCGAGGTGCGGGACGGGTTGACGAGAAAGTTTCGCGAGTGGCTGACGACGGCAAGCTGACGCTGCCGGCTCGGGTGTATCCGCAGTTTGGGACGAATGCATTTCTCACGCGAAGAACGCGAAGAGATCTGAATTCCGTCGCCGAAGAATCTTCCTCAGGCCGGGGCGCGTATAAGCCATAGTAAGATTTTTTCTTCGCGTTCTTCGCGTTCTTCGCGTTCTTCGCGTTCTTCGCGGCTCCGCGTGAGACAAATCTGCGGTCTAAATCTGCCCCAAACGGCGGATGCGCTCGCGGGCCCCGGCCGTCGCCAAACCTGCGCTATAATCACACAGTTATACGCAAAGTGACGGACTGCCTCACTCAGGCGACCAAGATCCGCTTGGCCGCCCTTAAGCCGTCCCCCGTAACCAGCGCAGACCGCAGCGGGCATCCGCGACAAGCGGCAAATTGTAGGAAGGTGGATTGATGACCCTGAACCGCGCCACGAAGTCTTACGCAAGAACTGCGAACATCAAGCTGATCCCCAAGCTGATCGAAGTACAGATTGAGTCTTTCAAGCTGTTCCAGA
>CAXNFZ010000301.1:0-3248 GCA_964201495.1 Chloroflexota bacterium
ACGCTTGCAGCCGCTCTCGGCGCAGCCGGCCTGGTCGATGTGCTGAAGGGCAAGGGACCGTTCACTGTGTTTGCGCCGACTGACGAAGCTTTTGCCAAACTGCCGGCGGGCACGGTTGAAAGTCTTCTCAAGCCGGAGAACAAGCAGCAGCTCATCGACGTGCTCACGTATCACGTGGCTGCCGGCCGGATTCCGGCCAGCACCGTCGTGCGCCATGGTTCGATCATGAGCCTGTATGGTGCGCGCATCGATGTCACTGCGGGTGACACGGTGAAGCTGAATGACGCGACCGTGATCGCCGCCGACGTTGCTGCGAGCAACGGCGTAATTCATGCCATCGACACCGTTCTGCTTCCTCCCTCCGACGTTATCGAGGTGGCACGCGCGGCGGGCAGCTTCAAGACGCTGCTGGCTGCCGTCGAAGCTGCCGGACTCACCGACGCGCTGCGCAAGGGCACCTTGACGGTGTTCGCACCGACGGATGATGCGTTCGCGAAGCTGCCAGCGGGCACGGTTGAAACTCTGCTCAAGCCGGAGAATCTCGATCAGCTGAAGAAGATCCTGACGTATCACGTCATCCGCAAGGATTACGACGCTGCTCAGGTAAGCCGCTATCGCACGCTGCGCACGATGCAGGGACAGCTGCTGCAGGTGCGCCGATCGTCTGCCGGGGTGACCATCAACGGAGCTGCGGTCTTGGCAGCGGACGTCTTCGCCCGCAATGGTGTGGTGCACGTAGTCGACACGGTTCTGCTGCCGAAGTAGGCGCATCGCTGCAACGCCAATACGACGTCGGACCGCCCTTCTGCAGGGGGTGGTTCGACGTTCGTGTTTTCCGGCAACTGCTGCAGCCCGATCAGTGGGTGAATCCTATGTTCGTGAAATCTCCATACGTTTTGTGCAGTAACTACTCAGGCCATCCATTTTTCCAACGCGAAACGCGCTATTCCTTCCCCCGAAGGGGGAAGGAATAGCGCGTTTCGCGGGAAATACTGATTCAGGCCTGAGTAGTTACTTTGTGCAGGATATGGCGCGACTATGGATATTCCAAACAATATTTCTGGCACTGAGCCTGTGAAGGCAGCAGCCCCGAAAGTCTGGACCTCGAACTACATGAAGTTTTTGCTCGACGCGGCGATCTTCGTCGGGTTCTGGATTGCATACAACGCACATGTGACCGGGCGCACTGTGCATGAATGGTTCAGCATGGCCTTCGGTGTGGAGTTGCTGGTACATCTGGGGCTGAGCTGGCGCTGGGTGGTGAACGTGGCGATGCGGCTGTTTGAGAAGCTGCCAAAAATGACGCTGGTTGGCTTTGTGTTGAATGCGCTGCTGCTGCTCGATTTTTTCATGATCATGTACACCGGCCTGGCGATGTCGCGATCTGTGGCGCCGGCGTTCGGTTTGAGTGCGGGGGGTGGGCGTGAGATCCGGAACATGCACGAGCTGTATTCGAAGCTGGCGATCGTGCTGGTGCTGGCGCATGCGGCGCTGCACTGGAAGTGGATCGTGGGCGTGGTGCGGCGCAGGCTGGATCTGGTGAGCACGCGTTACTAGGGCTGCAGACGCGTGACGGCAGATCGGCCTCACGCGAAGCCGCGAGGAACGCAAATAGGAAGGCCTCAAAGTGCTTGTTCGAAACCTGGCGCGTGGCAAACCCTTCAGCGAAAGAGAGCAGACATCTTCGTGATGTGAGGACCTTTCAGGCTTTCAGGCTTTCAGGCGGGCAACGGGCCGGCACTCCGAGAGGTCCTCATATGAGCGACGCTACCTGGCCAGCGCGTCGGGCGTGTGACCGCGATCGATCAGCGTGCGCTGTGCTTCACTCAGCTCAATCCACGGCGCGGTGGGGCCGTCCGGCGTGCGCGGCATGACGCGGCCGCGCGCAATCGTGAGTGTGTTGCGCAGCAGAGCCTGGCCGACGCGTTCGTTCATGAAGACGTCGTAGAGCGGGAAGCGCCCTGTGGAAAGTGTGAAGAGCGCAACGTCGGCGAATGCGCCTGGATGCAGCGTACCTACTTCGTCGCCCAGGCCCATGGCTTGTGCTGGCGCGACCGTGGCAGCGTAGATGACATCCTCGAGGCTCATGCCAAGTGCCATGAACTTGCTCAGGCAGGTCGGCATGTCGAAGAGTGGGCCGTTCACGCTGAGCTGATGAATGTCGGTCGAGATGACATCCGGTTTTCGGCCGGCGGCGAGCATGGCCTCGGCTGTGAGAAAAGAGAACGAACCAGCGCCGTGGCCGATGTCCATGATGACGCCCGAGTCCCACGCACGGATTGCGCCCTCGAGCAGCACGCCGTTGTCGTCGATGAGCTTCATGTTGTGGCCGGTGAAGCAGTGCGTGAGGATGTCGCCTGGACGCACGAAGGGCAGCACTTCCGCGAGAGTGGGCGGCCCGATCCCGACGTGCACCATGAGCGGCAGGCGCAGCCGATCTGCGGCGGCGCGCGCACGACGCAGGGGCTCAATGCCGTTCGCGCCGACGGTATTCGTGTCGATGCGCACCTTGACTCCGAGCACGAAGTCGCGATTTGTGTTCGCCAGTTTGACGCAGACGTTGACGTCGCTGTAGGCGATGTTCGCGAGTTCGTAGGTCGGCCCGGTAAGGCCGATGCTCGAAATATTCAGCAGCGCGTAGATGCGCGCATGCGACGGCCGGACGATGTGGTCGCGCATGCCGATGAGGTTATAGGCGCCGGCGGAGCCGACGTCGAGCCAGGTGGTTACGCCGCTGCGTGCGGCGACCGGATCCGGCTGAATGCCCCAGAATGTGGAGCCGTAGTAAATGTGTGTGTGCAGATCGACGAGGCCGGGCGTCACGTATTGGCCAGTGGCGTCGATGACATGGGCAGCGGATTCCGCAGGAATGTGCGGTTCGACTGCAGCGATGCGGTCGCGGCGAATGGCGACGTCGAAGCGGCCGTTCTTGCCCGTAGCCGGATCGATGACGTGCCCGCCCTGGATGAGAAGATCAAAGAACACGAAGAGGATCTTATTTCAGATTTTGGAAATGTGCAGGCTATTCAATCTGAAATCTTGTAACTACTCAGTCCTAAATCAGTATGTCCCGCGAAACGCGCTATTCCTTCCCCCCGAAGGGGGGAAGGAATAGCGCGTTTCGCGTTGGAAAAATGGATGGCCTGAGTAGTTACGAAATCTTGTAAGTAACGGGACTTGCCACCTTATAGATTTCCGGAATAAACAAGGCTCAAACGCGGAGAGCCTTGGCAAAGGATGCCAGAGCA
>CAXNFZ010000302.1:0-3172 GCA_964201495.1 Chloroflexota bacterium
CGGTGAATTCGAAGATCCCGATGCGGAGGGTTTCATGCGGCGCGGCGAGGCGGGCGATGGCGTGTTTCGCGGGTTTCATCAATTGGATTTTGAGCATTCCCCCCGAGTAGTGACTGACCGCGATCTATCTATAATCCATTCTTACGGTGTTACGAGAGCTATTTCGGCCCCAACCTTTTCTGGTTGCTTTAGTGGTGAGCGTGTTGATGACGCCGCTTACTGTAGCGGCTTATCATCACTTCGCGTATGCTGAGCGCATTTTCCCTGGCGTCTACTTTCAAGGGCGCGATCTGAGCGGTAAGACTCCTGAGCAGGTGTTTTCGATCGTGCTCATGCAGAACAACTATTACGACGGCGTCAACCTGCAGATCGATATCGGCGGCAATGTGAAGAAATACGCACCGACGGAGTTCGGTGTGTATTCCGATCCGTCGGCCGTAGTGAATGCAGCGTGGCGCATAGGACGCAGTGGTGATCTGCTGACGAAGGTGAAAGATCGTGTGCGTGTTTATTGGTATGGCGTCGACCTGGCGCCGACCGTGTTTATCGACACGGGCACAGTGTCCGCGCGTCTGGCGCAGATTGCGCGCGAATTTGACACACAGTCCGTAGATGCCGACGTCGAGTTTGACGCGGTTAGTGGCAGCATTCGTGAAATCTCGGCGCAGACCGGTGTATCGATCGATCAGGCTGCGGGGGCGCGTGCGATCGAGGCAGCTGTGCGGACACAGCAGGCGAGCCCGATCGTGCTGCAGATGGTATCGACTGCGCCGCGCGTCGGTTCCGCCGCAGAGGCAGCACGGGAACTTGCGCAGTTCGTGCGTGAGGACGTGGTCGTGATGCTGCCGGTGTGGGACGCAAAAAATCAGATGCAGGAAGCGGTCGAGGCATTTCGCGTGCCGCGGGCGGAGTTGGCCAGTTACACCTACGTCGAGGAAATTGAGCAGGACGGTGTTGCGGCGCTGCATGTCGGCTTTCGTACGGATGCATTGCGTGCGCGTCTCACTCCGTTCAGCGCATCGATCACCGGCACGCTCGAGAACGCGCGCTTTACATTCGACGAAGCAGCCAGGCAGCTGAAAGTCGTGAAGCCGGCCGTGCTTGGCCGCGCCATCGATGTGGACGGAACGCTCGCTGCGATCGAGGCTGCGCTGCGGTCGGACGGCAGTCGGCGTGTGGACATCGTGACGAAGCTGGTAGAGCCGAAGTACTCGGATCGCATCACTGCCGCCGAACTTGGCATCACGCAGCTGATCACGCAGGCGACCACGTATTTCAAAGGTTCGAGTGCTGCGCGCATCGCGAATGTAAAGCTTGCCGCCTCACGTTTTAACGGCGTGATCGTCGCACCTGGAGAAGTGTTTTCGTTCAACTTTTTTCTGGGCAGCGTCAGCAAGGAAGACGGGTTCGAAGAAGGCCTGATCATCGTGGGCAACCGCACTGAGAAGGGCGTCGGCGGCGGTGTGTGTCAGGTGTCGACGACTGTGTTTCAAGCTGCGTTGCGCGCAGGATTTCCGATCACTGAGCGTTATCCACATGGCTATCGTGTGAGCTACTACGAAAACGGCATGGGTGCGGGATACGATGCCGCAGTGTTCACGCCGGTAGCGGACATGAAATTCGTCAACGACACGAAAGCGCACCTGTTGATCGAGACGATTTTTGATCCAAAAAATGTCACGCTGACGTTCAAGTTTTTTGGCACGTCGGACGGTCGCGAAGTCGTGATTGGCAAGCCGGGCATTTCGAAACCGGTGCCGCACGGGCCTGATTTGTATGAGCCGGACGCAGACAACCAGCTTGCGCCCGGTGAGACGAAGCAGGTCGAATACGCCGTCGACGGCGCAACGATTTCGTTTACACGCACGGTGAAGCGCGGAAATGAGACGTTGATCGATGAGGCGATTACCAGCCGTTACGTTCCGTGGCGCAACGTGTTCCGCTTCGGCCCGGGCTTCGTTCTCCCGGAAGGCGCTGAGCTGGTTCCGCCGCCTGCGACGCCGGTGCCTGCTGCGCCCTGATCGATTCTGCCCTGCGCGGTGATCACCGGGTGCACCCGCACGCCGCAGGGGCGAGTGGACATATGCGCAGGCCCCTGACTGCGAACGCGCCCGTTATCTCACGCCGAAGGTCTTGAATTCGCCGCTCGCAGTCGTCCACTGCAGATCGACCTCGCGCACATCAGCGGCAGGCGGGCCGATGTGCAGGAAGTCGAGGAACGTGTCGAGCGCGGTGCGCTGGCCTTCTGCGACGACTTCGACGGACCCATCGTGACGGTTGGCCACCCAGCCGACGATGCCGAGCGACAGCGCCCGGCGCAGCGTGGTGTAGCGGAAGCCGACGCCCTGCACGCGCCCGCGCACGACGGCGTGCAGGCGATTGGGAGCGCTCATCGCAGCTTCGCGACGACTTCGACGCCGTTCGCGGCCATGTTGTGCAGGAAGATTGCGTGCAGCAGATCACCGTCGTGCGCCGGGATGCCGAGTTTTTTGGCAACCTTCACCGGTGTGTCGTAGGTCTGCACGCAGTTCTCCGGGACGATGACGCGCACACCGGTGCGCTGTGCGGCGTTGGCGCGCACGCGCAGGTGCATGGCGAGCTGATACGTGCACAGATCGGTGCAGTCGCCGACGACGATGAACGTGTCGATGTCGGGGTGCGTATCGAGCCATGCGTCCAGGCTGGTGTTGTGGGCGGAGGAGATTGAATTTTTCGGCAGCACGATGAACTGTTCGGCGAACGGCAGCTTGAGCAGCTCGGGCGCGGTTTCACTTTCGGCGGTGTCGCGAATGCAGTGCGGCGGATATGCGGCGAACTCGACCGCTTCCGGATCATGCGTGTCCTGGGTGAGCACGAAGTGTTCGATGCCGTGCTTGTGTGCGGCCTTGAAGAGCGAAACGATCGGCTTGACGATGCCTTGCACGCGCGGGCTGGAGAGCGGCCCGACGGTGCAAAAGCCGTTGATGATGTCGACGCATATCACTGCGGCGTGCGACGCATCCGGCGCCGCCTTGTGCAGCGAAAGCACCGGCCGTTCCTCGAGCCATTGCTCGAGGTGTTTCAGAAACGGGCGTGAATTTTTGGTGAGGGACATGCAGAAATTGTAGTAGGGGCGACGCAAGCGTCGCCCGTTGGGGAATGCTCAAAATCCAATTGATGAAACCCGCGAAAC
>CAXNFZ010000303.1:0-3164 GCA_964201495.1 Chloroflexota bacterium
ACTGCGACATCTATAATCACGGCGCTCATGCCAAACCCAGCCACCGAGAAGCTGATCCGAATCCTCAAGCTCGAAGCACAGACGAAGTATGCCGACAAGGCCGTCACGAAGGGCTTGCAGTCATTTACGCCTGCGTGGCTGGCCGATGCCGCGCGCAACGGCATCACGGTCGAGTGGGCCGAATCGGTTGCGCAGTCGATGCGCGATTACAGCGCGGCGGGCGACGCCGTCGAACGTCGCGGGCGCCTCGAAGCATTGCTGACGATGCTGCAGCGGCCACATCTGGTCGGTGCGGCGGTGCGCGAGGAACAGCCGCGCCCGGCACCGGACCAGCGCAGTCGTGGGCGTGAGTCAGCGCAGCCGGAGAGCGGGCGGGACTCGGGACGTGACGGCGGCCGTGAGCAGGCTCGCACGAGCAGCGTGGCGGACCGGCCGGAGCGCCGTGAGCGACAGGAACCGCAGCGCAGGCCGTCACCGCCGCCGCCGCCAGTGGCGGCGCCGCGCAGTGATGAAGGCCTTGGCCTGGATGCGCCGGTGACGATGGTCAGCGGCATCGGCGAGAAGAACGCGACACTGTTGGCGAAGCTCGGTCTGAAAACCATTCGCGATCTGCTGCATTTTTATCCGACGCGCTACGACGATTACAGCGCGCTGAAGCCGATCGGCCAGTTGTTCTACGGTGAGCAGGTGACGGTCATCGGCCGTATTTCCCACGCCGCGCGCGCGCGCAGCAAAGGGCCGGTGCTGGTGAAGGCGACGCTCGAAGATGCGAGCGGTTCGATCGGCATGTCGTTTTTTACGAGCGAGCGTTTCGTCGACACGCTGCTGCGCCAGCTTGCTCCGGGACGTGAAGTGGTCATCAGCGGCAAGGTGTCCGAGTATCTCGGCCACCTGACTTTTCAAAATCCGACGCTGGAGCCGGCTGAAAAAGAATGGCTGACGGGCGGCAGCATCGTGCCGGTGTATCCGCTGACCGAAGGACTGCAGCCGCTGCTGCTGCGCCGCGTGATGAAGCGCGTGAGCGAGCACTGGTCGGCGCGCGAGGCGGAGATTCTGCCGCCGTCGACGCGTGCGGCGCAGCGGCTGATGGGCGTGAGCGAGGCGCTGCGCGAAATACATTTCCCGCAGTCACCGGCAACGCTGGAGCAGGCGCGGCGCCGACTGGTATTCGAGCAGTTGTTCGTGCTGCAGGCGGCAGTGTTGAAACAGCGCGCACGATGGAAGGGCGAACCGGCGCCGGAGCTGCGCGTCGGCGACCCGACGGTGGATCGACTGGTTGCGACATTGCCGTATACGCTGACGGGAGCGCAGCGCCGCGCGGTGCGCGCGATTATTGAGGACATGCACAAGCCGTTCGCGATGCATCGGCTGCTGCAGGGCGACGTGGGTTCGGGCAAAACGGTGGTGGCGGCTGTGGCGATGGCAGCTGCAGCGACTGTGGGAGCGCAGGCGGCGCTGATGGCGCCGACGGAAATTCTGGCGGAGCAGCATTACAAGGGCTTGACGAAGTTGTTCGCAGCGATGAGTGAAAAGCACGCCGTGCCGCGGCCGCTGAAGGCGGCGCTGCTGACTGGCAGCGTCAAGGCTGGTGAACGGCGCGAAGTGCTGGCTGGGCTGGAAAGCGGCGCGATCGACATTGTCATCGGCACCCATGCGCTGATTCAAACCGGCGTCAATTTTGCGAACCTCGGTTTCGTGGCAGTCGACGAGCAGCATCGATTCGGAGTGCAGCAGCGCAGCGCGCTGCGTGCAAAGGGTGCGCTGGCGCCGCACACGCTCGTGATGACTGCGACGCCGATTCCGCGCACGCTGTCGCTCACGATCTACGGAGACCTGGACAACACGATCCTCGATGAAAAGCCGCCGGGGCGGCAGAAGATCGTGACGCACTGGTTCACGCCGAACGAGCGTGAGCGTGCGTATGCGTTTATTCGTGGCCAGATCGAGGCGGGGCGGCAGGCGTTCGTGATCTGCCCGCTGGTCGAAGAGAGCGACAAAATCGAAGCCAAGGCGGCGGTCGAGGAGCATGAGCGTCTGCAGCGCGAAATCTTCCCGAAGTTCAAGCTTGGTTTGCTGCACGGGCGCATGAAGCCTGCGGAGAAGGACGCGGCGATGCAGGCGTTCGCAGCGAACGAAACGCAGATCCTTGTGTCGACATCGGTCGTCGAAGTGGGCATCGACGTGCCGAACGCGGCGGTGATGATGATCGAAGGCGCAAACCGCTTCGGTTTGTCGCAGCTGCATCAGTTCCGTGGACGCGTCGGGCGCGGGCAGCACGAGTCGTACTGTCTGCTGATGGCGGATTCGACATCGGCAGTGAGCGACCAGCGGCTGCAGGCGATCGTGAACACCGACGACGGCTTCAAACTTGCGGAGGCGGATCTGGAGATTCGCGGGCCTGGAGAATTCTTCGGCACACGGCAGAGCGGCGTGCCGGCGATCGAGCTGATCGGATTGCGCGATCGCGATTTGCTGATGGCGGCGCGCGACGCAGCGCAGCTGCTGCTCGAAGTCGACCCGTCGTTGGAGGCCGTAGAAAACCGTGCGATCGGCGAGCGCGTGCGTGCGTTTATGGATTCGAGTGGAGAGGAAGGCGGAGACGCATCGTGAAGGTAATTGCACTGTATCCGGGGAGCTTCGATCCTTTTCACAACGGACATTTGAACATCGCACTGCGCTCACTTGAGTTGTTCGACGAAGTGGTGATTGGTGTGTATGGGTTGCCGAACAAGAACCTGTTGTTTGGCCATGAAGAGCGGATTGGGCTGGTGCAGGCGTGCCTGAGCGAGCAAGTGCGCAGTGGACGATTGCGCGTGGTGGGCTACTCGGGATTGACGGTCGAGTTTGCGCGCAAGATCGGGGCCCGGCTGATGATTCGCGGGCTGCGCAACTCGGTCGACTTCGATTACGAGCTGCAGCTGTCGCAGACGAATCACTGGCTGGCGGCGGACATCGAGAGCGTATTTTTGTTCGCGAATGCGCCGCATAGTTTTCTCAGTGCCACGCTGGTGCGCGAAATCACGCAGCTGGGCGGCGACGTGTCGGCGCTGGTGCCGGCGTGCGTCGCGGCAGCGCTGGTGGAGAAGAAGATAGGGGATAGGGGATAGAGGGGAGAGGGAGAAGGGGAGAGGGAGAAGGGGAGAGGGGAGAGGGAGAAGGGGAGA
>CAXNFZ010000304.1:0-3159 GCA_964201495.1 Chloroflexota bacterium
CATTTGCATCGAATCGCCGCTGCAAGCTCGATTCCATCGATGTCGGGCAAATTCAAATCGACGAGCACAAGATCTGGCTCCTGTGCTGCAACACATGCCAGCGCAGCTGCTCCGCAGTCTCTGTCTAAAACGGTCACTTCCGGCCCAAAAATCAGCTGCAGCGTAAGAACGAGAAATTCACGCATGGATGCCTCATCCTCCACCACGAGTACATGCCGAATGTGACGACCATTGCGCTCCAGTCGCAGCAACGCCTCGGACAACTTGCGGCGCGACACAGGTTTGATCAGGTAGTCGTCTAGTACTTCGGGCATAGATGGCCTTTCCAGCCCCGGCAGGGTGAGCGACACGACGGGAATTCCCTCAGCGTCCCTGGCGTGCTGTTTCATCCGCGTCGCTGATTCAGCACTGCCGCTGACGATCAGTATTGCCACAGGCCGCACACGAGCAACCGCCTGCTGCACCTCATGGATTCCCGCTGTCTCATTCAGCCACGTCACGTCGAATATATCGTTTCGTTCAGATCTTCCAGTGATCAGGCGCTGCGCATGTGGATGGTCCGTCATGGCAACGACACATTTATGCTGACGCGCGTTGTTTTCCAGACGACTCCAAAAGTACGCATCCTGAGATTCTGGTCCACTCAACACAGACAACGGCGCTCTGAAGTCGCCGTCAAGCGGCAAACTAAATGAGAATGTCGTTCCCTTCCCAACTTCACTCGACGCCCAGATATGACCACCATGCAGCTCGACCAGCTGCTTGCTGATCGACAAACCCAGTCCGGAGCCGCGATTCCATCGATACGCATTTTCAAGCTGGCAAAATACCTGAAACAGCCGTGGCAGATCTTCCTGCGCGATGCCGATACCAGTATCCGCAACAGAAATCACGATCGCCGAATCCAAGTGACCGATCTTCGATTCGTTTACACTGCGGCCGGCTCGAATTGTGATCCCACCTTCCGTCGTAAACCGAACTGCATTGGTGAGTAGATTCAGCAGGACCTGTCGAATACGAATATGGTCGAGCATGATCGGCGGCAGATCAGGCTCGATTTCCACATGCAGATATAGATTGCGCACTTCGAAGAGACTGCGCACCATTTCATACGCTTCGTCGATCACTTTCGCGACTGGCGTGCGCTCCTTCACCAGCGACAGTCGATATGCATCGATGCGCGACATGTCCAGCACGTCGTCGATCAACTGCGAAAGATGCTGACTGCTTTGATAAATCTGCGCAACATGATTCCGCAGACGCGGCGACCACAATTGATCTTCATACACTTCAGGCGCGTTCATCATCATGTCGCTGAAGCCGATGATCAAATTAATCGGGCTGCGCAGTTCGTGGCTCACTGCATTGGCAAACTGGACCTTCAGCGTCCGCGCGTCCTCGGCTTCCTTGCGCGCCATGATCAGCATGTTGTTCAGACGTTCCAGCCGCAGATAGGCGCCGTCGAGCTCCTTATTGAGTCGCATCAGCTCCGCCCGATGCTGCTGGGCATCATGCGCCGAAAACACTGCATCGCGCGTCGTCTGCAAATACCATTTCAGCACCGTCTGCAGCCGATGCGTCCCAAGCCACGCAACACCGCTCACACCCATTACGATCAGCAGCGGCCACACCAACTCTGTAATCGTTATTTCCGGGCGCAGCAACGGCATGACAACACCCGATCCGACTACGATCACCGCGATCCAAAGTGCGGCGGTACGCTTCGAACAAAGCAGCGTCGCCACCACCCCGGTAACACCCAGAAAATAAAGCGCCGGCCCGCCTGGAAAAAGTACGCCCTCCAGAATATTTACGAGCCACAGTGTGCCGACGAATACCCATAACGCCGCCGGCGATTGACGCACCTTCAGCATGTAAGACATCCACATGCCTGCAATCAGCACCAACAACACAGGCCACGAGTACAACGGCGCCGGGCTTCCGATCCACCCGGCAACACGCATCAGTGCCACTGTCAAGGGCAATACACTGATAAGCAACAACACGTTCAGATGCTGAAGGTGCATTTCCTTGATCTGCACTTCAATATCCGAGTCAGACTCGTTTCGCATGGGTTTCGGTCCCAGTTTCGTCATATATCGTTTTTTGTGACTACTCAGGCCAGTCTATTTCCCATCGCGCAACACGCTATTCCTCTGCCCTTCAGGAAAAAGAACAGCACAATCCCGGTCCCGCTCAACCGCGTGCCGGTTCGCTCATCGTCGCTCGAGCCTCGCGCACCGCCGCGGCGAGATGATCCAGCTGCGTCAGCGGCTGGCGCAGATGCACCATGCGGTCCTCACCCGCCGTCCGCAGCATCGCCTCTCCATACACGTTGTCCACCCAGAAGCGCGCCAGCCCTGCGACTTCGTTCTGCAGCAGCGGAATCTCCGCATCCTCGTAGCGCCGCGTGCAGTTGATCGTGAACATGCGGCGTCGGTTGCCGCCGCCCCATGCGCTGTGCTTGGTATTCTGGTTGAACACCACGACGTCGCCCGGACGGCTGTCCAGCACGACCGACGGCACAGCATCTCCTGCGACGCCCAGCTCCTGATCTGATCGCCGCAGCAGCCGCTGCATGTCCTCCGCGAACCGGTCGCCATATCGATGGCTGCCCGGCACCACGCGCAGCGCCCCGCTCGCAGCGGAGACAGGATCCAGATAGAACGCCATCTTGTAAAACACGCGCGGCGGCGAACCGCGCATCTTGCCGCTCCAGTCCGTGTCCGAATGCCATCCGGTATCGCCGACGTAGAAATTTCCGTCGCTGCCGAGATACACGTAGTCCGCACCGAGCAGGCTCTGGAAAATGCCGTCGATGCGGGGATCATCGAGCAGCGAGGACAAATATTCCGACTGATCTACGAAGGGCAGAATGCACGATCGTGCGGTGCCGTCGTGCTGTTGGCCGTTGTGGCCGCCGCCGCGTTCGATGAACACTCGCTCGAATTCCTCGGTGATTCGATTAATTCGGTCGGCAAGCATTCCAGGGAATACCAGGTACCCGAAGGCGTCCATGTACGCGATCTGCTGCGGGGTAAGGGTGAGCCTTTCCATAGATTCGAAGAGTATGTACCAGATGCAGCAAGTAGGGAAAGCAGGGGAATGCTCAAAATCCAATTGATGAAACCCGCGAAACACGCCATCGCCCGCCCCCGA
>CAXNFZ010000305.1:0-3141 GCA_964201495.1 Chloroflexota bacterium
CATCACGTCTTCGGCCGATTTCGGGTCGAGCTGTGAAGTCGGCTCGTCGAGCACGAGGACGTGTGGGCGCAGCGCCAATGCTGAGGCGATCGCCGCACGCTGGCGCTGGCCGCCGGACAATGTCTCGATTCTGCGGCGACGCAGGTGTGAGAGCTCGAGCAGGTCCAGTGCTTCTTCCAGCCGCACCTGCATTGCCTGTCGTGGAAGAGCGGCATTTTCAAGTGTGAAGGCAATTTCGTCTTCGACGCGATCCATCACGAACTGGGCGTCCGGATCCTGAAAGACGAATCCGACGTGTGTGCTCATCTGCTGCGGGCCGAGCTCGATGGGATCGACGCCGTCGGTGCGGATGCGTCCGAGGACGGTGCCGCCGCTGAAGTGCGGCACGAGTCCGTTGATGGCGCGCAGCAGGGTGCTCTTGCCAGATCCACTGGCGCCGACGACGATTGCGAACGCGCCGGCGGGGATGTGCAGTGAAATGTTTTTCAGCACCGGCCGCTGCGCATGCGGATAGACGAACCCGAAATTTTCGAAATCGATCATGGCAGATCCTTGTTCTTGTGCCTTGTTCGCGGTGCAAACAGCACAGGTGCGCACAACCCACACAGCAGGATGCCGGTTAGCGGCGCGAAATCGGGCCAGTGCAGCGTTGGGTAGGGAGTCCACGCCAGCGTGTCTGCGCCAGGGAGTGGAGCGAACACGGCGACGGCTGCGACGCATGCGCCGGTGATTCCGATGATGTCGGCGAGTTGCAGCTCCCGCCTGCGAAAGCTGGTGCGCGGTGCTTGCGTGCGCAGCAGCCACATTGCTGCAGTGATCATGATTAGCCCACCTGCTGTGAGAAAACAGCTGGCAATCGTGTAAGTCGTCACGGTGCGGACAATCCATCCGGCCAATGCTCCGAGCATTCCTGTGATGAGCACGAACTGCGCCTGTGGTCCGTGTGTGCCCGTTCTGCGCCCGTAGCCGCGAGCGGACATCGCTTCCGCCAGCTGCATGGCATGTTCGAGCGCGCCGGCGAGCATCGGCATCAGAAGCGGTAGCCAGTCGCGCAGGCTGCGGATGGCATGTCCGCGCACCGCCTGGGCATCACGTACCTCACGAGCCTGTTGTCGTGCGAAGGGGAGATACGTCAGCGTGATGACGATCACCACGGTGATGGGATGCAGCGCGCGCGGAATGAGGCTGACCAATTCTGATATCGGAATTGCAATCTGCACGACGGCAAAGGCGCTGAGCAGGGTCAGCAGCGCCAGTCCGTTGAGGGCGCCGTAGGCCAGTGCTTCGGCTGTGATGGGACCACCGATCAGCGGCAGCGCCTCGGGCAGGCGCAGGAGAATCGTGTCGCCGGCGTGCGTCCACAACGCGTTCAGCAATGCTGCGAGCGGCACGAACCAGTACACCGACACAGGAGCCTTCAAGTCTGTGCGTTGCGGGTATGCGCTGCGCACGGCTGTGATGATGAGCAGCAGCAGCACGAGGAGAAATGGGTTGCGGCCGTTCCATGCGCTCAGCCCTGCGGCGCACAGCCAGATCAGCCAGGCAAGGGGATGCGTCATGTAGATGACCTGTGGTGAAACGTAAGTCGTTGTCGGAACCGCCGCATCGAGCGCACTGCAGCCGGAGCGAACAGCGTGAGCAGCAATGCGTTGCCTGCCGCACCGTACAGGTCCCACACGAACGATGTCGTCGCATAGTATGCGGCGTAGCGATTTAAAACGACAAAGACGTCGTCCGCCGGCAGGCGCACCATCGTGAACGGCCATGACCAGAGGTTCATAATCGCTCCATAGGCAAAGCCCCATGCAGTGCCGAACATGATCAATACGAAGTGCGTGCGCTTCGAGAGGTGCATCTCCTGCTTATTTGCCAGTGCGCCTAGCCAGCCGGCGCTGAGCCCCATCCAGCCTGCTGTGTACATCTGAAACGGCAGCCATGGACCGATGCCGGCGGTGGCGATGGCGGAGGTGAGCAGCGAAAGTGCGCCGAGCAGAAATCCGAAGCGCGGACCGTACGCGAATCCGCCGCAGATGATGAGCAGAAAGATTGGAGTGAACCCGCCGGGACCGGGCAGGGCGACTTCGGCGAACCGAAGCGCACTGTTGATCGCTGCGAGCACGCCGAGCATCGCGATCTGCTTCACTCCCAGGCCGACCTGCTGTGCATCGAGCATCATCGCGATCAGCGCCAGTGCGATCAGGGCGGCGGTCATGATCGGTGCGTCCGTGGCATGAGCTCCGGCACTGCGATCAGCAGCGTAGCTCACTGTCCAGAACGGTGATAAAAATGCAGTGAGGCCGATCACACTGATGGTGATGTATGTGGTGATGCTGGCCACGTTTGTGAGGCGTGTCATGATATTTTTTGCTGGCGACGCAGCCATGCAATCAGCCCTGCCATCATTACTGCGATGCCCACGAATACGGCGATGCTGGTGGGCGGAGGCGAAGTGGGAGGCAGCGCGGCTGCGGTCGCAGGAGGCGCGGTCGGTGCGGCTGCGGTCGCAGGAGGCGCAGTCGGTGCGGCTGCGGTCGACGCACATACTACTTCGATGTCAACCGTGGGAAGCACGACGGAAACATTTTCTCCGTCGCCGGCATTCCATGACCAGCCGAAGACCGCACCATCGACGATGTTGCGAGTCGCTGCACCCGTAGGCAGTGCTCGCCAGCCTTCTGATGTCTGGCGCAGATAGTTCCAGAATACGCAGTCGGCGCCGAGCGTCTGGCATTTGCAGAAGCAGGTTTCGGCAGGATAGGTGCATCCTTGTGTGCCGATCATGCAAACTGAAGTGCCGAGGCTGCCATATTCGAGGCGTGTCGTGAGCTGTGTGCGGCGCAGCAGCTCTTCACCAGTAATGGCATCTTCGGCGAACCGCACACAATGCGTCTCGATCCGGCCTTCACCGTAGTGGACCAGCAGTGCTGCGCGATGTGCTGGAGTCGACTGAGCCGACGCCTTGACACCGCCGCCGAAGCTGATCAGCAGCGTGAGCGAAAAGAGAAGAAGCAGATGTGCGCGGTTCATTGAGAGATGGCAACGAGAGATGGCAACGAGAGATGGCAACAAGAGATGGCAACGAGAGATGGCAGCTATCCGAGCTAAGTGAGTCGCCAAAAGTTCTGGCGGCAGATTCGCCTC
>CAXNFZ010000306.1:0-3124 GCA_964201495.1 Chloroflexota bacterium
GGACCTGTGCATTCGGCTGGTCGACAAGGTTCTTGCGACGACGCTGCAGGTCGTCGTGCTGGGCGTGGCGATTGCGCTGGTGGCGCTGGCGCCGAAGAAGGCGCTGAAGCACCCGCTGTTGCGCGCGGCGCCGCTGGCTGCGGCGACGATCATGACGCTGGTGGTGGTGATTTGGGCGGCGCGCGTGCGCCTCGATGAACTGCCGATGTACACCGATGAGGCGGTTCAGAGATACGCTGCCGGCGTCGGTTTGCAGCATCAGAAGCGGGAGAGTGAGGCGATCGCATCCTTCGATGCTGCGATCGCGATCGAGCCGCACTATGCCGACGCGTATTATCGGCGCGGCATTTCGAAATTTGCGCAGGGTGCGAACGACGAAGCGGCGCGTGATTTTCAGTCGGCATGGGACGCCGGACGCCGGGAAGTGAACGTGTTGTGGAACCTCGGCTGGGCGCAGTATGCCTCGGGACGATTTGCCGATTCCGCGGCGTCGACGCGGCGCGCGATCGAGCTGGAGCCGGACACCCCCGCGCTGCTGTTCAATCTGGGCGCTGCGCAGCTGGGTGCTGGGGATGTGGTGGCGGCGCGCGGATCGTACGGCGCCGGCCTGAAGCTCGTGCTCGAGGCGCTGCAGCGTTCGCCGGCCGATGCCGCGCCGCCGGCGTCTTTGTGGGCTGATCTCGACACAGCGAGCCACGATTTGGACGTGTTGGTGAACTGCGTCGAATTCGGCGTGTGTAAGAAAGGTTCGCCGCCGCGGCAGATGATCTCGGGCGACGACCTTGTGAAGAAGACGGCGACGGAGCTGCGCCGCATCGTCAAGGAAACATCCGTGTCGCTCGAATACATGCGCGCGATGCCGACCGATACGGCGACTGGCTCGATCTCGCCGCTGGAGTTCGGCAGCGGCCAGCTCGACGCGAGCGGTGCAATCAGCGGCTTCGTCGCACTGGGTGGCGGCACTTCGCCGTTTCGCGCTGGACTAGCGCAGGAGGCTGGCTCGCAGCAGGTGACGGACGCCGCCGTGAATATCGCCGCTTCTGATGATTCGCCGGTGCTGGTGCGGTTCACGCATCGTGAAGTGCGGGCGGGAGCGCAGTTCGTGATGAAGGTGAACTACCAGGGCGCGGAGGCGCCGTGGCTGCGGGCAGTGGAGAACTGGTCGGCGCCGCCGGATGGTGAACAAGTGCTGCCGCTGGCGCCGAGTGCGCAATTTGCGCTGGCGCCGGGCGATTACGTCGTCGAGATGTACCTCGATGGACATCTGGTGCAGGAAGGGCGATTCACGCTGGCGGCGAAATAGCGGAGAGAACGATGAACCGCTACGGCTCACTGCTGGGGATCGGTTTCGTAGCCGTGCTCGTGGTCGGGCTGGTCGCGTTTGCGATCGGCGGCGGGGGCATGTCGCTGCCGCCGACGTGGGTGGATCCGCAGCGGCCGGTCACGTCCGGCAGCATGGCAGGCGGTGAGTCGTTCGTGGCGCCGGTGTCCGAGAACCAGCAGGACGCGGTGCAGGCGCTGCAGCCGATGATCGCGCCGGCGACCGTCGTGCCGCTGCGCGGGGCGTTCGCCGTCGACTTCGGATTACAGCGGGACGCGCTGACCTTTCGAAATTACGGCGCTGGATATCCGGAGGGCGACATGGACGTCGATGACCTTCGCAAACTGTTCGGCGACGGTGTGTGCGCCCGCTTCGACGGCGCACGCTGCATTCCGACGCCGGCGGCGCAACTGTGGCTGGACACGGTCACGAACTACATGCGCTCGGGCCACTGCGCCGGGTTTACCGTGCTGTCGTCGCGCTTCTGGCTGCGCGAACTCGCGCCGACGGTGTTCGCCGGCGAGGCGAAAAATCCGTACGATTTGCCGCAGAACGTGCCGGTCATGAAGCAGATCGCGCGTGACTGGTCGCTGCAGGTGCTGCCTGAACTGCAGAGCGCGACGATTCGAGGCACGCCGCGGCAGATCGTTGCGGAGATGCTGCGGCGCTCGCGCAACGGTGATGCGCGCATGGTGGACCTGGGCATTTTCAAGCGCGGCGGCGGCGGACATTCGCTTCTGGCGTACGGCGTCGAAGAAATGGGTGGGCAGAAATTTCGCATTCAGGTCTACGACAACAACTGGCCGGGCAAGCCGTTGTATGTGGAAGTCGATGCGCGCGCCGACACCTGGCGCTACTCGCTCGGCGCGAGCAATCCGGCGGAGGACGCGCAGGCGTGGGAAGGCGATGCGCAGACGCAGTCGCTGATGTTCGTGCCGATCGATCCGTATCTGGCGAAGGTGCGTTGTCCGTTCTGCCCGGTAGATGGAAATGCGCCGAGCGAAGTCGGACTGGCGGTGACCGGACGCAACTTGTCGCCGCAGGTGGTGGATGCACAGGGGCGGCGTACCGGGCTGGTGAACGGGGAGTTCGTGGCGGAAATTCCTGGATCACGGGTGATCCCGCTGCGCGACGCGCTGTTTCAGGATCAGGCGCCGTTGATTTTGCTGCCGGTGAGTGCGGAGGTCGTCGTTGCGCTCGAACCACAGCCGGGGGTGAGCGAGGCGAGCGGCTCCGTGCATCTGCTCGGGGCGGGCTACGCGCTTGCCGTAGAAGGAATCGTGGTGCGGCGCGGGCAACCGTCGCGCATGGCGGTCAGAGGGAACAGCGCCGCGGTTGTACTGACGCCGACGAACGGCACTGCTCCGACGGTGAAGGTGACCACCGAGCGGGACGGAATCGCCACACTGGCGACGGTGGCGACGGCGCCGCAGACGGGAGGAGCACTTTCCGTCGGCATGGATGGAAACGGTGAGCTGCGCATTTCGGGCGCGGGTGCGCAGGGATCGAGCGTGATCGTGGCGCGCGTGGACGCGCAGGGGTCGAGCGTGTTCGCCACGACGAACCTGCAGGCGCCCGAGGGAGCGGAGCTGCGAGTTCAGGTGCGCGACTGGGACGGTGCAGCAGCGCCGCCGGCAGCGCTGGTGCAGGCGCAGGGCGGGAATGGTGCGTCCCAGACGGGATTGCCGGAGGTGGTCTTTCATGAGTCGCTGCCGTCGGTGCGGGATCCGCGCGCGGTGGCGCAGGTGCTCGGAACGACCACGCCGTATCTCGACGAGAAGGCGCTGGCGGCGTTGATCGAAC
>CAXNFZ010000307.1:0-3057 GCA_964201495.1 Chloroflexota bacterium
GGCCACGGGAGACTCGAGCGCATGCGTCCCGATGACGTCATCGAGCGGCACTGACTTAGTTTTGACACCGACGATGAGCGCCCGGGCGTAGTCACGCACGGTGTCCCCGTACGTCCCTTCCAACAGATGGCGCCCCAGCACTTCGCCGGCTCCGTGCTGCGTCGTGTCGGCTTCATACAAAACTTGCAAAGCCAACACGCGCGCCTCATGCCTTGACATCCTCAAACGACACGTCCACCAAAGCAACCCGCATGCCGACGATTTCCTCGACGGCGCCGGCCACTTCGTCCTGTATTTCCCTACCCAATTTCAGCAACGGCACATCCGCCGCTGCCACCACACGCAACGACACGCGCACTGCGCCGTCGTCGATCTGCACTTCGATCGCTGTTGTCCCCCGCCCGCCAAACCGCCGGCCGGGCCCGGCAAGGCCGCGCACGTCTGGCATGGCCAGCACTGTGTTCCGCACTACTGTGCGGATCACTTCGGGAGAGATGGTCACGAAGGGCTGCGTCTGCGACATAGATCACTGCATGACAAGACCGCCGTCTACGCTCAGGGTCACCCCTGTGATAAACGCCGCCTCGCCGCTGGCGAGAAATGATACTGCATATGCAACTTCCTCCGGCGTGCCGAAGCGTCCCAGCGGCGTCGCCCTGGTGATCGCCTGCTTCTGCTCCTCCAGCAGCACGTTCGTCAACGCCGTCGGGATGAATCCGGGCGCCACGCAGTTCACCGTCACCCCACGCGAGCCGACTTCCTTGGCCAGCGATTTGGTGAACGCAATCACGCCCGCCTTCGCCGCTGCATAGTTCGTCTGCCCACCCTGGCCACTCAGGCCGACCACCGATGCGATATTCACGATGCGTCCGCCGCGCGCGCGAATCATCGGCCGCACCGCAGCCTTGCAGCAGTGAAACACGCTCTTAAGGTCGGCGTCGATCACTGTGTCCCAGTCCGCCTCACTCATCGACATGAGAAGGGTATCGCGCGTCGTTCCGGCGTTATTCACCAGAATGTCGATCTTCCCGAATGCATCGATACAGGCTTTGATCAGCGCCGCCGCTTCGTCGGCTTTGCTCACGTCGGCTCTCACCGCGATGGCGCGGCCGCCGGCGTCGGTAATGGCCTGCACCACTTCCTGCGCCGCTGCCTCGCTCGAGTTGTAGTTCACGACCACCGCCGCTCCGCGCTGCGCCAGGTCGATTGCGATTGCCCGCCCGATGCCGCGGGATGCGCCGGTCACCACGGCGCTCTTGTTGTCCAGTGTGCCCATAGTTTGTTTCAAATACCGTACCTGCTCGGGCCTAAGTCGATATTTCCCACGAAACGCGCTATTCCTTTCCCCTTCGTGAGGAGGAATAGTATGTTTCGCGATGAGAAATAAACTGGCCTGAGCGGATACCCAAAATCATAATGAACGCGATTTGCTGCCTGCCCTATTCTGTTCCGTCTGTTCCGTCTGTTCCGACAAATCACCCCACCTGCATCATCGTGACGCCTTCCGGCAAAATGCGCTTGATCAGTCCGCTCAGCACGTCCTTCGGACCAAGCTCGACGAACGAATCGACGCCCTGCTCGTGCATCCAGCGCACACTCTCAACCCAGCGCACCGGCGAGGTAAGCTGCGCCATTAGCTCAGCACGAATATCATCCGGGTGCGTGATCGGGGAAGCGCTGGTGTTCGCCACAACCGGCACGCGCGCCGTCTGAATCGGTGTGGCGGCGACGACTGCTGCAAATTCGTCAGCGATGGTGCTCATTAACGGTGAGTGCGCAGCGATGCTGACGTTGAGCGGAAGCGCGCGCTTGGCGCCGCGCGCCCTGGCCGCTTCGCACGCCGCAGCCACGGCCTCTTTCCCACCCGAGATCACGACCTGTCCCGGGCTGTTGTCGTTGGCGACGACCACACCCGGCGTGATGCGCGCAGAAACTTCGCTGCACACCACCTGCAGCGTCTCGCGATCCAGGCTGATAATCGCCGCCATCGCGCCCGGCAGGCGCTCACCGGCTGCCTTCATCAGACGGCCACGCTCACGCGTCAGCCGCACGCCATCTTCGAAGGAAATCGCCCCCGCGGCGCACAGCGCGCTGATCTCGCCCAGGCTGTGCCCGGCGACGAACTCCGGCGCAGGCACCTCACCCGACATCTCGGCCATGTAAAACGACGCCAGGCTGTGGGTAAAAATCGCCGGCTGCGTGTTCAGCGTGTCGGCCAGCTCGGATTCAGGCCCCATCAGGCACAACGCCTTCAGGTCAAAGCCCAGTGCTTCGACTGCCCGGTCGAACGTGCCGCGAAAAATCGGGCGCAGCGACATGTAAGGCGCCCCCATACCAACGAACTGCGACCCTTGGCCCGGAAACACATATGCGGTAGTCATGGCAAGTGGAACACCCAAATCGGGCAAGGGATTCAGGCGCAGAATTTTCAGTTCGCCCTGCTGCCTGCCTTCCTGCACAAAATCGGTGCAAGTGCAGAGACTCAGACCTGGATCAGTGCGGGCACATGCCCGGCGCCGAGGCGCAGCATGGGGTGGATGACAAAAAAGGCGCGTCGTGGGAGACGCGCCTTCGAACGGACGATGGGGGGCCGGAGCTATTTCGAGCTGCCGGCTTCCTTCCCGTTACCGCGAACCTTGACGACTTCGCGGCCCTTGTAGTAACCGCACGACGGACATACCACGTGTGACGGCTTCTTTTCGCCGCAGTTGTCGCATGTCACGAGCTGAATCGGGGTGATGGCATCGTGAGCACGGCGGCGATGCGTGCGTCCCCACGAGAATTTGCGCTTCGGTAGTGGACCCATTTCGAAAACTCCTTGCAAATATGGCGCGCCCGGCGCTGAACGAGCGCAGATCACGCGGCTGTTTTTCAGTAAAGGCCGAGCATTGTAACGCACTTTTGGCAAACTCGCTCACAAAATCACAAAAAAAACGCATCCGCAGTTTCCCGCTCCCGGGCTCCCCGAAAATGCATCCTCCACCCTGTTGACCATTAAAAAGGGGGGAGTGCGCAAATCCCAATTGGTACCCGCGAAACACGCCATCGCCCGCCCCC
>CAXNFZ010000308.1:0-3033 GCA_964201495.1 Chloroflexota bacterium
TACTCACTATCACTATCCACTATCACTATCTGCTTAAATAACTCATGCGAAACCCCCGCCACGCCGTCCGGGCCGAGGCGTTCGAGTTCGACGAGGGCGGCGGACGCATCGGCGCGCAGCTGCGCGACGTCGACGCCCTGGCACACGTCGGGCAGGACGTCGAGGTGCCGCATGGCGCGCATGAGCACCTTGCGCGCACCATCGTAGTTGTGGCGCTGAATGTGCAGGTATGCCACGCCAACCTGCAGGATGCCCTGATACAAGCGGCGGACCGGCAGTGGTTCGGCGCGCCAGACCTCCTCGAAGGTTTCGTGCTGTTCCCAGTACAAGCCAGCGTTGAACTGCGCTACAGCCTCGCGCGCGCGGGCGGGGAGTGGCTGATCAGCGGCGTCCATGGCAGGAATTGTACGTAGTCTTATTTTCAGGCCGTGACCAGCGTGACCAGCGTGACCAGCGTGACCAGAAAGGTCGCCTGCGTCCCGGCGTGCATCTCCACCCGCACGTCGGCCGTAATTGCTGCCGACGCCTGCGGCGCATCTGACAGCAGCACCGCGCGCGCCTCCTCGACCGCGTCGTAGCTTAGATCGGTCAACGCGCCGCGCACGATGCGCACGCTTTCCCGCAGCATGGCGCGCTGCAGGCCGGCGGGCAGGGCGCGCCAGCCTGCGCGATCGACGCGCACGCCTCTTGCCTCCACCTGCGCCAATTCCTTGAACGCGCGCCGCGCCGCCCATTGCTGTACCTCGTGGTCCGCTGCCGCCAGATCGGCGAGGCGCGCCAGCACGCGCGTGATGCCGGGGTTGAATGTGCGCAGCAGCGGCAGCAGCTCGAGCCGCACACGGTTGCGCGTGTGCTCAGCAGAATCGTTGCTCGAATCGTGCCGCGGCCGCAGCCTGAGATCGGCGCAGTAGCTCTCAATTTCGGTGCGCGTGATGCGCAGCAGCGGCCGCAGCAGTGTCGTCCCCGGCGCACCAGGCAGAGGCGCGCGCGTCGCCATCGCACGCAGCCCCTCGATGCCGGTGCCGCGCAGCAGCCGCAGCAGCACGGTCTCCGCCTGGTCGTCGGCGTGATGGGCCACGGCCACGCAGTCCAGCCCGCATTCGGCTGCTGCGCGCGCCAGGAATGCGTAGCGCGCACGCCGTGCGGCCAGCTCAATCGATTCGCCGCTTGTGTGCGCCACCGTGGCGACGTCGATGCGTTCTACGATGCACCGCGCTCCGCGCGCTGCCGCAAATTCGCGCACGAACGCTTCGTCGTCGTCCGACTCGTCGCCGCGCAGTGTGTGGTTCAAGTGCGCCAGCACCACGCGTCCGCCTGCACTCAGCAAGGCATCGGCCAGGCAGAGCGAATCCGGCCCGCCGGAAAACCCGATCAGCAGCGCCGCCGGCGCTGCCCGCACGACTTCTGCACGAATGCGGGAAACGAGGTTGGAGTGGGGCATGTGAATCTCAAATCCGAAACGCTCCGGTTTCCTGCAGGACAACGGGCACGTCCTCGATCTCCTGCGACGGAACGTCAAGCGCATTTGCGCCGGGAGCAGCGGCGAGGTTCACCACCAGCGCCGGCATGCCGGAAGGCAGCCGTCCGACGCCTACGCCGACGGCGCCGGGCGTGCGCAGCAGCTCGGATGCACAGGTGTCCTTCACTGCGCGCGCGTGGGCGAGAGCGGCGTCCGCCAGCGCAGCTGGAGCCGCGCCGTTCCAGCGCAGCGCTTCGATTATGCGGCGCGCCGCGCGGCCGCGGTGGCTTACCGCGTGCTTCTCGTGCGAAGTGACCTCTGACATCGTGCGCACGCCGTCGATCAAAAAGACCGGGTCGAAACCGAAGCCGCCGACGCCGCGCTTCTCATGGGCGATCGCACCCGGGCACACGCCTTCGAATGCATATTCGGCGCCCGTCTCCAGCGAAATGGCCACCAGCAGTGCGCAGAAGCGCGCAGTGCGCGCTGGGTTGGGTGCGTCGACCAGCTCGCGCAGCAACGCCGTGCAGCCGTCGCCGTCGGGCGCATCCTTGTGATAGCGGGCCGAACGCAGTCCGGGCCGGCCGCCCAGCGCATTTACTTCGAGACCGGAGTCGTCGGCCAGCACCCACGCCACCGATGCCGCGCGCGCGCCGGAATCGCGCAGCGCCTGCCGAAATGCGCGCGCCTTGATGCGCGCGTTGCCGATGTACGTGGCGGCGTTTTCTTCAGGATCGATGTCGATTCCCAGTTCGCGTGGCGTCACCAGCTGCACTGCGCCAGCGCCGGCCATGACGAAAATCTCGCCGAATTCCTGCAGCTTATGTGCGTTGTTGGTTGCGATCAGAATTTCCATACGGATTGCCGATTGTAGATTCGGCGCTTTTTAGATTTCACATTTCACATTTCAGATTGAAGCTCTCCTACGCTTCTTCATGATGCAGGCTGCCGTTGTCGATCACCGGGTTCTGCTGAGGTCTTCAATCTTCAATCTGAAATGTGAAATGTGAAATGTGAAATCTGAAATGTACAATCTCTTCCTATGCGTTATCTGACCAGCATCGGGGAGAAGACCTTCAAGATCGACATCAATCGTGAGAATGAGCTGGTGCTCGACGACGTGCCGCAGGAACTCGACCTGCGCCCGATCGACGACGCAGGCTTGTACTCCATGCTCATCGCCAACAAGTCGTATGAGGCTCTCGTGGAAGAGGCCGACGGCGAGTACCGTGTGTTGATCAATGGCGTTCTCTACAACGTGCAGGTCTCCGACGAACGCGCCAAGCGCCTTGCCGAAGCCGCCGGTGCGTTTGCCTCGACCAGCGGTGAAATGCAGATGAAATCGCCCATGCCGGGGTTGATCGTCGCAGTTCCGATTGCTGAGGGCGACGTCGTCAAGAAGGGGCAGGTGGTGCTGATTCTTGAATCCATGAAGATGGAAAATGAGCTCAAGGCCGCGCGCGATGGCACGATCAGCGCAATCAAGGTGCAACCCCGACAAGCTGTTGAGCAGGGGCAGGTGCTGCTGACGATCGCCTAAGTGAGTCACCAAAAGTTCTGGCGGCAGATTCGCC
>CAXNFZ010000309.1:0-3023 GCA_964201495.1 Chloroflexota bacterium
GGGCATCGATGTTCAAAGACGGTCGCGCTCTAGCCTTCACGAGCTCCGCAAGAACGGCATGTCGCGCCTGCACACGAAACATCGCATCGATGTTGTCACGCGGCAATACGAGTGCCGAAACGCCGAATGCGCTGTACGCCATTTCCTGCACATTCGCATCCATACCGAGAATATGATGGCTTGCATCGGACAAGTTCGTCAGCTGAATAAAGTGCGCCATCATCTTCTCGACGCTCGACTTATCCGTCAGAGATGTACCAGTGTCGTCGCTCATTTCGACGAGAAAAACCTGATCGAACGGCTTGACCGCAGTCCCTGGTATCAGGTGATCTTCGTTCGGATACAGCTGCTGCTCGGCAGTCGTATTTTTCTGAAAGTAGTCGAGCTCTTTCAGCACGGCATAGGCGTTGGCATGAATGCGGCGCATCTGCAGACTACTCTGAATTTCATCGACGAATACAGACGGCATCGCCAGTACGCCAATGATTTTCGCATTTTCACCCACATAGTCGCGCACACAACGCACCGCATCGACCAGCATTCCTGCTCCAGTACCGCCACAAATTGAACTGACGATATAGATCATCTTCATCGCCGTTTGCACCGGATACTGACGCTCCTCGGCGGCTGCAATTGCGTTGACTCTCTGGATCATTCGCAGCTTCGATCGGACGGTTGATTGAAACTTCTCGTAATTGCGAAAGAAACACAGTCGACCAACGGGTCGCAATTGCTTTGCACCGTTGCTGATGTATCCAAGATTCATCTCAGAGTCATCCCACTGCCACCAGTCGAGATAGGGACTGTGCATCGCTCGATTTTGGACGAATCGCGTCGCACTGAATTGACCCATGAAGGCAAACTCATGGTCATACAGCGGCTGACTGCCGGCTGGATTCACACGCGGCTCCGTATCTACCGCAAGCACCTGAAAAAGCTCCGGCAGCTCATCACCAGCGCCTTTGCCGAACTCCTTCAACAGGCGCGCTTTCACGTGACGTACGACGTTCGTGCCGGTACCGCCGATGCCGATAACAAGGGTGGGATATATCGTGGGTTTTGACAGTGTCATAGCTATCTATATTTGACAGAATGGAATCGGATCAAAAGTTAAAAATACTTCGAAGGGTCAATTTCTGAGTCCGTGACTACACCAGTTGTCGTGACATCAGCCTTGACGGGCCCGGTGCCTACAACTGGCTGTGAATCAGTGCTATTCGGTCCGACTGCATTCGGAACGTCGTCATCCTGCTCTAAATTTCTACGTGACCGAATAACCAAAGCAATAAAAACCAGCAGAATGAGCCCTGGCCAGAACAGTAACGGATAACGATTCGCCACGCCTGGATTCCGAAACACCAGCGGCTTCGCCTCACTCGGCGTCCCACGCAGATCGAATTTCACTTCTCCAACATAGCCGTAGCCGAATGGCGAAAGGAACGGCGCGGACAGATCCTCAACGAGCGCCAGCTTCGTGGTGACGTCGTATTCCTCCGGGTTCGACGTCGCCCGCACCGAATTCTCCAGATGGCGCAGGTCGAAGCTATCGTTTTTCACAACTGTTGAGAAGTACGGAATGCCCCACCACGTCTCCGCTCTGAGCGACCCGATGCTGAGCTGCCGCAGATCCGCCGCGTCGCCGTTGTAACGCACGCGCACGGTCATCTCCTCCATGCCCTCGCCCTTGTAGCCCATGTTGGGCAGATCGAACCGCGACGAGCGTTCGCCGCCATCCAGCATCAACCCCAGCACTTCGAACTGCATCGGCTCGATCTGCAGCATCCAGTTGATCTCCGCACTCGGCCGCACGCTGCGCATCTCGTCGGCGCCCTGCAGCGTGAATTTGCCGGAATACGTACCCGGATCGCTGAGCGGCTGCCCCTGAATGTTCAGCATCGTCTCCCAGTACCCCTCCCGCTCGCTCTTCTTCCATTCGTTCGAGAGCGACAGCTGAAACGAGGGTCCTCCTTCGATGAGCGCCGGCTCCGCCCGCAGCCGCACCGGCTCCGGGCTGTCAAAGCGCACCTGCAGCGGCACCGTCGCCGAGAACGGCCGGCCCTGCCCCAGCGGCGCAATCACCGATCCCAGGTTCAGATTGCTGCCCGCCTGCACCGTCACCGGGCGCACGTCGAGCACGATCTTCAGCGGCGCCGGCGCCTGCACACCGTCAACGCCGACGATCTTGAATT
This sequence comes from Chloroflexota bacterium, assembly GCA_964201495.1. Classification (GTDB taxonomy): domain Bacteria; phylum Chloroflexota; class Anaerolineae; order J036; family Brachytrichaceae; genus CANJQH01. Next base: position 2,190 of record CAXNFZ010000309.1, read on the forward strand.
CGATCTGCCCTTCGTAACGATCCGCCGGCAGGCCGGCATTGACAGCAGCGCGCAGCGTCACCTGCCGTTCGACGCCCGGCTCCAGCGACACCATCTGCCCCTCGTCGAAGGTGATCAGCACATCGCCGGCTTCGATGAGATCGACCCCACCGTCGGCCCCGCGCAAGGTCGCGCCGGAAACCTGCAGTTCACCGCCTGCCTGCGACACGCCGGAGCGCAGTGTACCGGTGAACACCTTCTCGCCTCCGGCCGGCAGCAGCAGCTCTTTCGGCATCCCGCTCACCGCAACGAACGCCGGAGTCTCGAACGGCACGCGCAGTGCATCGCCGAACCGGCCCTGCGCGCCCTCCGCCGCGATCAGAAACACCACTTCGTAGCTCCGACCAGGCTGTGGGACGAATCCGGCCTCGTCGATCGCGCACGACGCCTTCACGTCGTCGCACACCATCTTGAGCTCGGTCGCCACTGACTTGCCCGCCGATCGATCCATAACGAACGCATACGATCCCTGCCGTAGGATGCGGAGCGAGTCGGCGGCGCCGAACTGGACCGACAACGCGCAAACTTCGTCGGCTGCGCACTTGGCCTCCCCGTTCAGACCCAGCCGCGGCAGGCCGTCGACCTCGGTCAATTCGTACTTTCGCTGAATATGCAGCGGCACATCGGTGTCGCCGACTTTCAGGTTCGTCGCACCGGCCGTCGTTTCGTTCCACGAAAGCCCACCGTACAGCGACGACATCGGCGAGCCGTTCACATACAACCGTTGATCTTCCGGTGCACCGATCGCCCGCCCAAGCACAATCGGACTCGACCCGGTCGGTATGCGGCGAATCT
>CAXNFZ010000310.1:0-3012 GCA_964201495.1 Chloroflexota bacterium
GCGGGGGAGGCGAATCTGCCGGACAAAACTTTTGGACAGGAACTTAGAACATTGCTGATCCGATCGTGAACGACGCCGGAAGCATGATCAAAAGTGCAAGGATCAGCACCGATCCGGCTGCGAGAGGCCGGCCCATCTCCTGAGCATTACGGCGACCCTGCACAGCGACTTGCTGCAGCAGGCGCTGTTGTGCAGCTGCTGCAAGCACGTTCAATACACGATTGACCTCATGCCCGTGGACGATTGCCATCGTCATTTGATTGACGAATTCCGAGACGATCTCGTTGTTGTGATTGCGGTCGATGAGCACAGCCAACGCCGCTGCTTCGTCTTTTAGAACATCAAATGCCAGCACGACGCGTCGTAGTTCCTCTACAAATGCGCCGCCAGGACGACGAGACAGTTCTCGCATCGCGCTCATCACCGTTCGGCCAGCGAGGACGTCGCTGCGGAGTTCCGGCAACCTGTATCCCATCTCGAGACCAATGTTCCGCTGTCGTCGCGCAGCAGCACCGCGCAGCGCAGTATCCGGCGCAGTCCAGCCAAAATATGCGGCCATGCCAGCCACAGCAAGTGATGCGATGACAGCCGAATCAGCCGGCAAAAGTTCATATAGCACCAGCAGAAGCCATGCTGCAGCAACTGTGACGCATGCGTAGGTAAATGCAGCAAGATACTTCTCAGCCCACAACGTCTCGATATTCCAGAACGGCGCATGGGGATCCGGTGGAATCGGCTCTCCAGCGATCCAATGCCAGTTTGCCTGCTTCAATTCGCGCAAATACCGTGCGTCTACCGCCGACGACGTACCAGCCCTGCGCACTCCCAGGCGTGCGATCGAGCGCAGCATGCCGTTGGCACGCGCACGTTTCGGCAGCTGATGTGAACCAATGCCATCAGCTGCCGATCGCACATTCGTGACTGAAAACGCGGCGGAGATCAAAAACACCGCAGCACCGGCAAGGATTTCAAAAAATGGAAATGTCATCACAAGTTTTGGTTAACTCCCACTCCCAAGCGGCTTCTGGCGCATCCGCGCAGTGATTCTTGAAGCAGGATCGATGCCGACTGCTCCACGAACCTGCGCGTTGGCTCCCTTTGATTGTGCGGATATTTCTGCCTCGGTGGTCTCGATGCGAGAAACTGTCAGGCCGCGCTGAGCGATGTGAAAGCACCAGCGGTGCAGGCCGATCGTCAGGAGCCCGGCAATTGCAGCGATGATGTTGCCGGTAAACGTGGTGAAAAATTCAGGCAATGCCAGCAGGTCACCGCCAATTCCAGCTGTAAACAGCCGAAAGACTGCAAAGACCATCCATGGTCCGAACGCACCCCAATTGGCATTGGATCGCGCGTTGATCTGCTGCGTCACCGCCGTCTCGAATGCAGCAACGTTCTGCCGTGTGGATTCAGCCAGCCGCTCCAGCATTTCGCCCACCGCACCGGACGACTCCTCTGCTCGCAACAGTGCATTGCCTACAGCATCAAACACAATGCTTCGACGCTGGTCGGCGATGTCCTGCAACCCCTGACGCAAATCTCCCTGGCGCGCAGCCGTCAGGATGTACAAAAAATCGTCGCTGACGGGCGGCTGCCCATAGTCGACGACAGCCTTGATGGCGTTTGTCAGGGAGCCTGTCGTCAAATACGCATTGCGCAGCGTGTCGCACGCCGAAGCCATGCGGCGGTTGTAATCGGACTGGCGCTGGTCGCGGTGCTGTTCGAGCTGCGTCCATATCATGAGCACACCGGCAGCGAAGGCAATTGGCGCGAGTGCAACTGATCCCACAACGATCAGTGCGAACAGCGCCATCCCACCTCCCAGCGCCGCTCCCCGCAGCAGAAACACGTCCGCCCGCACGTCGAGCTGAGCCCGATCCAGGCGCACCTGAATGCCCTGCTGCAGAAGCGATGCCTGTCGCACACGCAGCCTGCTGACATCGGGCAGCGTCGCCGGCGCGAGCGCAGCGACAAGCAGCAACACTGCCACGCCGGCGAGCATACTGAGCAAAATAGTCTCGGTCATGCACGCCCTCCTGTGCGACCAGAAGTAGAAGACGCATCGGGCCCGAAAGTGCCCACATCGCGGTCCCATGCGAATCCACCGCCTAAAGATTCCAGCCGCTGCACCAGCAGACTCGGACGCGCACCAGTTGCTGTGAGCTTGCCCGCATGCGGCGGCTGACCGCGCGGAGTCTCCCAGCGAAAAAGCTTTTCCTGCTGCACGGAATCGCCCTCGACTACGCCAGTGACGTACGAGATCTCGCGCACGCGCCGCACTTCGCTGCCGTCCGGCTGCATGAACATGCCGATATTGACAATGATCTGCACTGCGCTCGAGATTTCGCGCCGCACGGCGAGCAGCGGCACATTGCCCATGCCGGCTTTCAGATAGAGTGTCTCGATGCGCAGCAAAGATTTATGCGTGTCGTCCGCGTGCACGGTGAACATGCAGCCGTCGTGGCCGGTATTCATCGCCTCAAGGATCGCCACCATCTCCGGCCCGCGCGCTTCGCCGAGCAGGATGCGCCGCGGCCGCATGCGCAGACAGTGGCGTACCAGCTGCTCCATGGTGACAGCTTCGATGCCTTCGCCCTTCTCGCGCGTGACGAGCTGCACCCAGTTGGGCAGATGCCCGAGCGCGAGCTCGGCGGTGTCCTCGACCGTGATGGTGCGATCCTCTGCATCGATGGCGCTGGTGAGGGCCGTGAGAAAAGTCGTTTTTCCTGTGCCTGTTCCGCCGGAAATGCAGAGGTTCATTTTTGCCAAAACGCATGCGCGCAGCATGTTCGCCGCCGCCGCCGGCAGCATGCGCAGCCGCACCAGGTCCTCGAGGTTGCGCGCGATGCTGCGAAAACGACGTATCGTGACGGCCATCCCGCCGGCGCCCAGATTCGACACGAGCGGATCCATGATGACATGGATGCGGCTGCCGTCGCGCAGGCGGTAATCACGATAGGGTGTCTTGAGCGTCACCGTACGCGCCGCAGCACCCACGTCGAGCTTGTTGTTGAT